>CASEIX010000057.1 GCA_949288095.1 uncultured Eubacteriales bacterium | reverse complement strand
TGGTGGTGGTGATTCAGCAGCAGCAGTTAAAAAAGCAGGGCTAGAAGATAAGATGACACATATTTCAACAGGTGGAGGTGCTTCTTTAGAATTCTTGGAAGGAAAGAAATTGCCAGGAATTGAAGCCTTAATGGATAAATAAGAAAAAACAAGGAGAATACTTGAAAAGTATTCTCTTTTGTTATACAATAGTACTGTCCGTAGTGGCGTATAATAATGTTATATTCACAAAAGAATTAAAAAGACATTATTATATATAAAAAGGAGGAATTTTTTATGAGAAGAAAAGTAATCGCAGGAAATTGGAAAATGAATATGCTTCCAGATGAGACAATTAAATATATTGAGGAATTATCAAAATTAGTAGGTGAAACACAAAATGAGGTTATTTTATGTGTTCCATTTACTGATTTATTTTATGCCTTATTAACTGCACAAAATACAAATATCAAAATAGGTGCACAAAATATCCATTTTGAAGAAAAAGGTGCTTACACAGGAGAAGTATCAGCAAAAATGCTAAAATCAATTAATGTAGAATATGTCATTATTGGACATTCAGAAAGAAGACAATATTTTAATGAAACAGATGAAAGTGTTAATAAAAAAATAAAAGCAGCATTTGCGAATGGATTAAAACCAATTGTATGTGTTGGAGAAACATTAGAACAAAGAGAAGCTGGGAAAACAGCAGAAATAATTACAAAACAAACAGAATTAGCATTAGAAGGATTAACAAATGAACAAGTAGAAAATACAATTATTGCTTATGAACCAATTTGGGCAATCGGAACAGGAAAAACAGCAACAAGTGAAGATGCGAATAACTCAATTAAAGATATCCGTAAGAAAATTGCCGAAATTTATGGACAAAATGTAGCAGATAGCGTTATAATACAATATGGTGGAAGTGTAAAATCTAAAAATGCAAAAGAGCTATTCACAATGTCTGATATAGATGGAGGATTAGTTGGTGGAGCAAGTTTAGATCCAGAAGAATTTTCAAAGATTGTTAACTTTGATAAGTAAAACACTTTAAATCTTAGAGAGAAGGATGGTAGATTATGAAAGATAAATTAACAATGCTAATGATATTAGATGGATTTGGAGACAATTCAAATAAGGATGGAAATGCTATTAAATTGGCTAAAACACCTAATATTGATAGACTAATGAAAAAATATCCAAATACAGACATTTATACAAGTGGATTACATGTTGGATTACCAGAAGGACAAATGGGAAATTCAGAAGTAGGACACACCAATATTGGAGCAGGAAGAATTGTATATCAAGAATTAACAAGAATTACAAAATCAATAGAAGATGGAGACTTTTTCTCAAATCCAGAATTTATTGCAGCAATTGAAAATTGTAAGAAAAACAATTCTAAATTACATATTTTAGGATTAGTATCAGATGGAGGTGTTCATAGCCATAATCGTCATCTATATGGATTATTAGAAATGGCTAAGAGAAGAGATTTTGAAAATGTATATGTACATTGCTTCTTAGATGGAAGAGATACACCACCAGCATCTGCAGAAAGCTACATTATAAAACTTGAAGAAAAAATGAAAGAGAAAAATGTAGGAAAAATTGCAAGCCTATCAGGTAGATTCTATGCAATGGATAGAGATAAAAGATGGGAAAGAGTTCAAAAATGCTATCAAGCACTTGTTAATGGTGAAGGTATCAAAGCAGGAAGTGCCGTAAAAGCAATTGAAGATTCTTATCAAAAAGAAGTATTTGATGAATTTGTTGAACCAACCGTTATTTGCAACGGAGAAGAACCAATTGCAAAAATTGAGAAAAATGATTCTGTTATTTTCTTCAATTTTAGACCAGATAGAGCAAGAGAAATTACCAGAGCATTGGTAGATCCAGAATTTGATGGATTTGAAACAAAGAAAGATTTAAATCTATATTATGTATGTTTCACAAGTTATGATGAAACAATGCCAAATGTTCATATAGCATTTAAGAAAGAAGCTTTACACAATACATTTGGAGAATATATTAGTAAATTAGGATATACACAATTAAGAATTGCAGAAACAGAAAAATATGCACACGTAACCTTCTTCTTTAATGGTGGAGAAGAAAAACAATATCCAGGAGAAGATAGAATATTAGTACCATCTCCAAAAGTAGAAACATATGATATGAAACCAGAAATGAGTGCATATGAAGTAACTGATAAAGTAATAGAAGCTATTAAAAGTGATAAATATGATAATATCATATTAAACTATGCCAATACAGATATGGTAGGACATACAGGAAGTTTAGAAGCAGCTATTAAAGCAGTGGAAGCTGTAGATGAATGTGTTGGAAAAGTGGTAAGTTTAGTAGAAGAAAAACACGGTAATTTAATTATTACAGCAGATCATGGAAATGCAGAACAAATGATAGACTACAAAACAGGAGAGCCACATACAGCACATACAACAAATCCTGTACCAATTATATTAGTAACGCCAGATACAACATTAAAATTGAAATCAGGTGGAAAATTAGCAGATTTAGCACCAACTATGCTTGATCTAATGCATTTAGACAAACCAGAGGAAATGACAGGAGAAAGTTTATTAGATAAGGAATAAAAGGATATGTTAAATCACACGAAACAGATAAAAGAAATGTATGAAGAAATACAAAGAAAATTGCTATATATGATACCAGAAAAATGGGAAGCCATATATTTATATAGTTCTGTCATAGAAGATGGTAAAAAAGAACCAACAGGAGAATTATTTTTCTATTATATTCCAAAAGGAATATTTAGAAAAAATCCTGTGAATGTTTATGAAGTTCCAAGTAAATTTAATATTGATGAAAAACAATATTTAGAGTTAGCTCAAAAATTATATGATGATATCAAACAATTAAGGGAAGAATTTAAGAAAACAACTCCAGGAGAAATGTGGAGCAATCTTACCATTTCGATAACCAATATGAAATTTCGAGCAGAATATAGTTATGAAGACTTGGTAAATAATGCATTTAATAGTTATGAGCGTCATGTGATTTGGAGATATAAATACTTAGGAATTGGACCAGAACAGGTTTCTAAAAAAGATAAAGACATTTTATATCGATATTTTAATGGTGCCAGAAATTTAGCAGAAGTAGAAGAATATAATGCAGGTATCTATATAGAGCAAGATACAAAAAATATTATTGAATATAATACACAAGAAGATGAACTTGAAAACGATGGGTATATTAGAGAAGATGAAGTCCCAGATATTGGAATAGGAAAAAAATATAATCAAATCCAAAGTCATAAAATAGAAAATAATTGGGATGCCAATCTTCGAAAAAAAGAAGATACCATGTGGAGTCATGGACATGAATCCATGGAGCAATATATTATAAAAACTAGAAAAAATAGTAAAAATTTAAAAAAGAATAATCAGTATCAAAATACTAGAAAAATAGATAAACAGGCTAGTGGAAATACTGTTACATTAAACATGAGTGGAATAGAAGAAGAAAATAGAATGCAACGAGATGGAAATCAAGTTACACTAATTGATGTACAGTCACAAATATCTGATAAAAATCAGAATAATAGAGTTGAAAAAATGCAAGCAGAATTACAGATACAGCAAATACATATGAAAAAAAATAAAAGAATACAAGAACAAAATCAACAAAAAACAAAACAATCAAGAAGTAATTTAACAAAAGAAAAAACGAATAGAACAATTAAAAATCAAATATTATTTTCAGAAGATGAAATAAATGAAGAGTAGAAAAGTTTTTAAATTTAGGTAGTTTACCTAAAAAACATATATACAAATAAAGTATTGAAAGGAGCAATGAAAATGATTTATTCAAAAGAATTAGAAGAAATGTGTGTTGTAAAAAAAGGAGTAGACCATGGACCAGCACCAATCCCAGAAGAAGGAAAATGGGTAAAAGCTAAAGAAATAAAAGATATATCAGGTTTAACACATGGTATTGGATGGTGTGCACCACAACAAGGCGCATGTAAATTAACTTTAAATGTAAAAGATGGTATCATTCAAGAAGCATTAATTGAAACAATTGGATGTTCAGGAATGACACACTCAGCAGCTATGGCTGGAGAAATTTTAACAGGAAAAACAATATTAGAAGCATTAAATACAGACTTAGTTTGTGATGCTATCAATACTGCTATGAGAGAATTATTCTTACAAATTGTATATGGAAGAACACAAACTGCTTTCTCAGAAGGAGGACTTCCAGTAGGAGCAGGACTTGAAGATTTAGGAAAAGGTCATACATCACAAGTAGGAACAATTTATTCAAGTACATTAAAAGGACCAAGATATTTACAATTAACAGAAGGATATATTGTAGAATTAGGATTAGATAAAGATGACCAAATTATTGGATACAAATATGTTCATATGGGAAAAATGATGGATAATATTAAAAAAGGTATGGATTCAATGGAGGCTATTGAAAAGGCTTCTGGTACTTATGGAAGATTTGATGAGGCTGTGAAGAAGATTGACCCAAGACAAGAGTAAAACGAATGAATATTATGGGGGAAAAATGAAGTTTGAATTAGATGAAAAAGTATCGATATAGCTTTGTTTGGAGAAAATCTTACATTTCAAATAAATACAAAGATATATTTTGAAATTGATGATTTATATCTGCCATACAAAATAGACTTAATCAATTTTAATACTCTTGGAGAAGAAGATAAAATTAAAGATAGCATATTAAAAGAAGGAGTTGAAATATATGCCAGATAATGTAATACAAAGTTATGAAAATTTTAAAAAGGCTTTTAATAAATTAAAAGAATTTGTCGATACAGATAATGGTAGTGAGAAAGATAGAGGGGCTATTATAAATGCATATCAATATACTTTTGAGTTATTTTGGAAAACCCTTCAAAAATATTTAAAACAACAAGAATTATTAGATGAGTTAGGTCCAGGTTCAGTAATTAGAACAGCTTTTCAATATAATATTATCCAAGATGGCGAAACATATATGTATATGTTAAAAGACAGAAATTTAATACCCCATACATATAAAGAAGATGTAGCAGAAGAGATACACAATAGAATAAAGGAAGAATACATTACAGAATTAGAGAAATTTATAGAATATTTTGATAAAAAAATATAAGAATAGGGAGGAAATAAAATGGCAGTAACATTTGAAAGTTATGAAAGAAGAATCGATCAAATAAAACCAGTAATGGAAAAATACGGAATAAAGGATTTTGAAGATGCATTAAAAATATGTACAGACAAAGGATTTAATCCATATGAAATCGTAAAAGGAGTACAACCAATTTGTTTCGAAAATGCAGCTTGGGCATATACATTAGGAGCAGCAATTGCTGTTAAAAAAGGTTGCACAAAAGCAGCAGATGCAGCTAAAGCAATAGGAGAAGGATTACAAGCTTTCTGTATTCCAGGTTCAGTTGCAGATGATAGAAAAGTTGGATTAGGACATGGAAACTTAGCATCAATGCTATTATCAGAAGATACAAAATGTTTTGCATTCTTAGCAGGACATGAAAGCTTTGCAGCAGCTGAAGGAGCAATCGGAATTGCAAAATCAGCAAACAAAGTAAGAAAAGAACCATTAAGAGTTATCTTAAATGGACTTGGAAAAGATGCAGCACAAGTTATTTCAAGAATTAATGGATTTACATATGTAAAAACAGACTTTGATTTCTTCACAGGAAAAGTAAAAGTAGTAGAAGAAATTAAATACTCAGATGGAGAAAGAAGTAAAGTAAGATGTTATGGAGCAAATGATGTTAGAGAAGGTGTAGCTATCATGTGGTTAGAAGATGTTGATGTATCAATAACAGGAAACTCAACAAACCCAACAAGATTCCAACATCCAGTTGCAGGAACATACAAAAAAGAAAGATTAGCAGAAGGAAAGAAATACTTCTCAGTAGCATCAGGTGGAGGAACAGGAAGAACATTACACCCAGACAATATGGCAGCAGGACCAGCTTCATATGGTATGACAGACACAATGGGAAGAATGCACTCAGATGCACAATTCGCAGGAAGCTCATCAGTACCAGCACACGTTGAAATGATGGGATTAATCGGAATGGGTAACAACCCAATGGTTGGAGCATCAGTTGCAGTTGCTGTTGCAGTAGAAGAAGCAATGAAATAGTTGAAAATACTAAGCTTTAGTAAAATGTTAAAATAAGAATAATAAAGGTGGACATATACCCCCAATATGGTTTTGTCCACCTTTTGTCCATGTAAAGTTATAAAAAATTCTGACTTAGCTTTTTTATGTTTATAGCTAAAAATCAAGTTATAAATATATTAATTAAAAATAGATAAAATGAATCTTGGAAAGTCGATTTTACTCAGTATTTCAAAGAAAAATAGAATTTTGAAAATTTGCATTTTGTGAAAAGTTGTGGTATAATATTGACAGAAACAAAAAGAGATGTTACAATTGTGTTACAAAAATATTACGAATCAATAGCATAATTACAGTTGTATTAAGTCTTTGTAATATTTATTGACACTAAAGAATAGTTATTATATATATTAATTAATAAAAAGAATAAGAGCCGAAGCCCTTATTCAAGTAGTTGTTTTGTTTTGTGAGGTTTATCCGCTGAGTTTGGATAAATCTCTATTTTTCGTTTTTTAGATTGATATGTAAGTGAATAATTGCATCGATGACATATATAAATGAGAAATGCAATTGATAAAACGAAAAATGTTCCTATAATGAAAAAAGTAATTAAAGTTTTCACTATTTTACCTCCTTCTTTTCATAGTTGCACCAAACCATCTAGTGAAAGTCAGGTGCACAGATTAATAGTTGCTGTTAGAAATAGTAATTAACTATTAATCTATGCACCCAACTTTGAAGGAAGTCAAAACAACTGAACATACTATATCAAAAATTATACTATCTGGTCAATAGTTTAATCGATATAAAAACTAATAAATTTACTAAAAAATGTATTTCCACAAATTTTTAGCAAAATTAGAAATAAGAATAATTAGGAAAAAGAAATAAATGTCAGAAATGAATTGATATTTACATAAAGTTATAGTATAATGTACTTGAAACTTAAAGGCATGAAAATTTTAGGTGACTAATACTTAAAATGGTACTTAGGAGGTTTATCTATGAAAAAAGTACGGAAAGAAGATGTAGAGAAGCTTATTTTTCTTTACTACAAGGAATTTATTGAACTGCTGACTGAGGAAGAATTTGAAACCAGTATACAGATGGATACAAATTCTGTTTTTATTCAACTCATTGATTTTCATTTGTGAAATACTGCAAAGCAGTCTTCACATGTGTACATCGAAATCTTTGATTTCGTTAACGCACGCCTTTCTTATAATTAAATTAGAAAAGTAGAGAAAAGTTCTCGCAAAGCGGGAGTTGTTACAGAAAATTTATAGAAATCTTAACTTTAATTATATTTCGAATATTATCACAATTTAATGAAAATAATAATATAATAACATTGACAAATGTAATACGGTGTAGTACAATAATTACAGAAGGGAGTTGAGAGATATGACAATTTCAGTAAGATTAAATGAAGAAGATTCAAAATTAATAAAAGCATATGCAGACATGAACAATATTTCTTTATCTGATTTAATACGAAATGCTGTATTAGAAAAAATAGAAGACGAATATGACTTAAAATCTTATCATAAAGCAATAAAAGAATATAAGAAAAATCCTAAAACATACACGATGGATGAAGTAAAAAAGGAGTTGGGATTATAATGCAATATAAAGTTATATTTACAGAAAGAGCAAAGAAACAACTAAAAAAACTAGATAAACATATAGCAGCACTTATCATTGGATGGTTAGAGAAGAATATTCAAAATTGTGAAAATCCAAGACTTCATGGAAAAGGATTAGTAGAAAACAAGTCAGGACAATGGAGATATCGTATAGGAGATTATAGAGTTATATGTGAAATACAAGATAAAGAAATCATAGTGTTAGTATTGGAAGTAGGACATAGAAGAGAAATATATAATTGAAAGAGAACGTCAAAAGATGTTTTCTTTTTTTGGAATAAATTTCTATTTATAACACATACTAAAATATATAAATCATAAAAAATAAATTAGGAGATAAGTTATGAATAGAAGATATAGAAAATTACGAATAGAAAAAAGAAATCGACTTTTGGAGCTAGCATATATTGACCCTATAACAGGACTAGGAAACTATAATGCATATCTAGCAAGAGCAAAAGAAAAGTTAGAAAAGGATGGTAAAAAAACGATTATTATTTTAGATATAGACAAATTTAAAACATTTAATAAGAAATATGGACATGTAAAAGGAAATGAATTATTAAAAAGAGTAGGAGAAGAAATAAAACATGCGATTAGAAAAACAGATATTGTTTGTCGATTAACAAATGATGTTTTTGGAATTTTTTTAGTAGGAGAAGTAGATGTAGAAAAAATAACAGAAAGATTAAATAACAAAATATCGAGAATTCATATAGGAGAGGTATGGTACAATTTGCGAATTTCTATGGGAGTATATATATGTGATAAAGATGAAAAAGATGTGCAAAGTATCATAGATAAGGCCATTATGGCACATGATAGTGTAAAAGGAAAATATCATGTGCCATATGGTGTCTTTACAGAAGAATTTGAGCAAAAAATGATAAGAGAAAGTGAAATAGAAAATATGATGGAAGAAGCCATTAAAAATAAAGAATTTGAGGTGTATTATCAGCCACAAATGAATACCCAAACAGGAAAAATGGAAGGAGCAGAAGCATTAGTTAGATGGAAAAAAGATGGAAACATGATATCACCAAGTGAGTTTATTCCTATATTTGAAAAAAATTATTTTATTATAAAATTAGAGAAATTTGTCTATGAAAAAGTATGTGAGAATCTACAAGAAATGAAAACAGAATTTAAAGAAATTCCTAAGATTTCAATAAATATATCTAAGGAAAGTTTACTAGAAAAAGACTTTTTAGAAAAATATATGAAAATGACAGAACAATATAGTATATCTCCCAATGACATAGAAATAGAAATCACGGAAAGAACAACGGTAGATAACAATACAGATATGAAAGAAATTTTAGAAAAAATAAAAGAGAAAGGATTTTCCATAGCGATTGATGATTTTGGTACAGGTTATTCTTCTCTAAATATGTTAGAAATGTTACCAATTGACATGATAAAAATTGATAAATCTTTTATAGATCGTATAGGAGAAAAAAATGAAACCATAAATCTTTTAGAAATTATTTTTTTAATTAGTAAAAAATTAAATTTGAAAACAGTAGCAGAAGGGGTGGAAAAAAGCGAACAAGTTTCCTATTTAAAAAAAGAAAATTGTGATTTCATACAAGGGTATTTTTATGCTAAACCACTAGACTTTGATGCATTTAAAAAATATATAAAGGAGAACAAATAAAAACAATAAAAACCTTGAAAATACGGAAATATAAAGGATAAACAAAATACGAACAAAAATTTTATATTTTTTTATAAAAAGTATTGACAAAGTGAAAAATAAAATATAAAATAAGAGCAACAAAAGCGAACAATAATTTGCAAAACAAAAATTCAAGAATAGGAGTGATATTTATGTATAAAGTAAAAAAACAAATTCGTATAAAAAACAATATAAATACTACGTTAGAAAGACATCCTGTACCAGTTTTAGGAATTGATTACAAAGTAAAAATTATCTACAAAAATGTAAGAGTACCGGAATTAAATGTAGAAAATAAATTAATCAAAATATCACTTCCTAATCGTTATAAAAAAGATAGCAATCAAGAAATTTTAGACTTGGCAATTGATAAAATGTATGAACAAATTGCAAAAGTAGAAGTGGAAAGAGCTATGGAAAAAACAAGAATCATGTTGGGATTTGCACCAGAAGATTATGAAATCAAAAATATGAAAAAAGAAATAGGAAGATGTATCAATGGTAAAATTACAATAAATCCTAAAATTGTTATGTTCCATAGAGATGTTATTGATTTTATTGTACTACATGAATATTGTCATTTAAAATATAAAACACATTCAAAATATTTTTATAGAATGATAGAAAGCTATGAACCAAATTTTGAAAAATATGAAAAAATCTTAGGAACTAGCTTGTTTCAGTACTAGAAATACGATATAATGATTATATGATGAAGGAAATAATAGTAAATAAAAAATACCATGAAAAGAAATTAAATAAAGTGATATTAGAAGAATTACCAAATATAAATTATCCTACATTTTGTAAATTATTAAGAAAAAAAGATATAAAGATAAATGGAAAAAGGGTAAATAAAGATATGCTTGTCTATGAAAATGATAAGATAGGAATATATCTTCCTAAGGAGTTAGAAGAAACAAAAATAAACTTAGATAAAGTGTATGAGGATGAAAATATATTGGTGATTAATAAGCCAGCCAAGATAGAAGTAACAGGATTAAATTCTTTAACTGAAATCATCAACAAACAGTATACAAATTGTGAATTTAAACCACAACCATGTCATAGAATTGATAGGAATACAACAGGATTAGTTTTATTTGCAAAAAATAAAGAAGCATTAGAGATTTTATTAGAAAAATTTAAAGAGCACGAAATTAAAAAACATTATCTAGCCTTAGTATATGGAATTCCAAACAAGAAAGAAGAAAGATTGGAAGCTTATTTATTTAAAGATAATAAAAAGTCACAGGTATATATCAGTAATACATTTAAAAAAGGTTATCAGAAAATTATCACAAAATATACTGTACTAGAAAAAAGAAAAGATAATACTGCTGTATTAGATGTTGAAATTGAAACGGGAAGAACACATCAAATCAGAGCACACTTAGCACATATAGGATATCCTATTATTGGTGACGGGAAATATGGAAAAAATGAAATTAATAAACGATTTGGTAAAAAGTATCAAATGTTATGTAGTTATAAATTAAAGTTTCATTTTCAATCAGAAAGTGGAATATTAACATATTTAAATGGAAAAGAAATTGAATTAAAAAATATAAACATGTAAAAGGTTATACACATATTTATGTATAATCTTTTTTGATATCCAAAGAAAGTGACTATTAAACAGTTAATAGTCACATCCTTTTTCTATCATAGCCTCATCAATTTGATTCACTCTTTTGATTAAAGACAATAGAAATTTAGACAAAATATATTTTGCATTCTTTAAATTGATATCTATATTTTTGGCTTTACAAGCATTTTTTAGTTCTGTTAAATCATTTCTAATGGCAGGAAGTAATGATAGAGAAATACATACCATAACTTCAATTTCTTCTGTATTCACTTTAAAAAGTTTTAAAGGTGAGCATAACTTTCTAATAGTTTTTGCCAAATTTGCAACAGTGGTTGTTTGAGAATATATGAAAGTTGTGTTACAAACAATAATCAATTTAATTCCTATCCATAAAGCAAATATAAAACTATCTAAGAAAAGATTAATGATAAATGTGAAAAGTACAAAAGGAACAATTTTTAATGTATTCAAAAATGCTTTTCTAAAACTCAGTTTACACAATAATATAATGGCTAAGTTGATGATAAGACATGCTAAAATATAAATATGATTAGGTAAGAAAAATATAGTGGTAGCATATATAATAAAGATTAGAAATTTAAAAACATCTTTCATATAGATTTCCTTTCTGTATTTAATTTTTCTTTGATAGCAGTTGAAAGTTCTTTTACAGAAAAATCAGATACATGTAAATCAATGCCTTCTTTTTTTAATTCTACTAAAATGCTTAGCAAGGTTGGAAATTTAATACCATATTTTTCTAAAATAGCATATTTATCAATTAATTCTTCTTTATTTATTTCAGCTACAATTTCTCCGTTATCTAGAATCAAAGTTCTATCAGCTAATAAAATTTCATCTGACAAATTGGTAATACAAATAATTGTATATCCTTTTTGTTTTAAGTCTAAAATGATATCATGTATTTTTTCTTTTCCATAGCTGTCAATCATAGTGGTTGGTTCATCTAAAATAATATATTTTGGATTTTTTGCCAAGATTTCTGCAATCATAATCCTTTGTTTTTGTCCTAAAGATAAAGCATACAAATCTTTATTTTTAAAATCATACATATCTACTTGTTTCAAAGAAGTAGATATTCGATTTTCAATTTCGGATTGCTCTAAACCTCTAAGAGAAAAGGAAAGTTCATCATAAATATTATTAAAGATAATTTGATTTTCAGGGTTTTGAAAAACAATACCTACTTTTTCTCTAATAGCTTTGATATCTTTAGATGTATTCATATTATCAATGGTTATCGTTCCTTCTTTTAATCTGGTAATACCTGCAATTAATCTTCCAAGAGTAGATTTTCCTGAACCATTTTTTCCAACAATGGCAATAACTTCACCATTATTCACAGAAAAATTTATGTGTTTTAAGATATAATCACTATTTTTATATTTAAAAGATACATTCTCTATGTTAATCATCGTTATCATTACTCCTTATATATTTATCAAAAGGTTTTCTTAATACTTTTTCGATAAATAGAATAACAACTATATGAATTGGTACCATAATTAATTGATTAACAACTCTTGTGGCAAATAATACCATAAAAGCTTTTCCAGAAGTAATGCTTGTCCACAATGTATTTAACCCCATATTTACAATAACAGTAACTAAAAGGACAGATATAATTGTTCGAATAATAAACTGTTTATCTGTGAAGGTATTTGGTTCTTTTTTATAAAGTAATATACCATAGATAAAAGCAGCAATGGCAGTACTAACAGTATAACCAGCAAAAAAAGCACCAGAAGGAAATAAAGTAGCTCCTATAAGATCTCCTAGAACATTTATCAAAACAGTCCATTTTGGTCCTAACCAAATGGCACAAAGCATTGTTGGAACAAAGCTGAAGCTAATTTTTATAATGGGTGTTTTTACAGATAAAAATCTTGATAAAATGATTAATAAAGCTAATAAAATAGCTGATAAAATAATTTTTTTGTTTTTACGCATAAAAAAATCTCCCTTCTATTTAATTTCCGCATTAAAAGAATAGGAGGTAATCCTTCAAATCTTTATTAGCGGAATGCGAAAATAGATACGCAAGTAAATTTCTTTGGTATAGAAAATGTGATTTCCTATACTGTAAAATACTTTTGTCTTAGTAACAACTTCCCGTCTACTAAGTCTTAACGATTTATTTTCTACTCTAATAACTAAATATTTAATTATGTAATATATTGTATCATATTTTTACAAGAATGTACATATTTTTACAAAATTCTCTAAAAAAGATAAAAATAAGCTATTTTTATTTTCTTAAAACATATACCAACCATTTGTTGTTATCATTTCCACCATCTTTATGAAAATCTTCGATTTCAAAATTTGTTTTTTGAATTATATTGTCTAAATCACTTTGAGAAAAATAATTATAATAACGTTCTGCTCCCATATGATATTCTCCTTCAAAATCTACCCATTCATTATCAATGCTTTTTATTTCACGGTTTATAGCATTAAAAATGAAAATTCCATTATCTTCAAGAGCATCATATACTTTTTTCATAATTTTTAAAGCATCTTCTTTAGTGAAATGTACAAAAACTCTCCAACAAAAAACAGCAGAATATTTTTCTGGAAAATCATCTTCTAAAGCATTAAATTTAATGGTTTTCAATCCTTGACTTTGTGAAGCTCTTATAAAGTCATCAGCTGTATCACTTGCTGTTATATCAAAACCTAAACTTTGAATAAATTTTGCGTTTAATCCATCTCCAGAACCGATTTCAAAAATTTTTGCATGTCTTGGTAATGATGAAAAATTTGAACTAATTAATTTTTCTAACTTTTCGCGTTTTTGTTTTGCTCTTTCGGGATCAAGGTTATCATGTTCAACACTGTTAGATAAATACAAATATGCTTTTTCTTTATATACTTCTAATGTTTTCTTATTTTCTTTACTCATAAAAAACACTCCTTAAAGAATTATGTATCTGTGAATTTTTTATTTGATTTTATCATAACATATCATTTTTTTGTTTACAATATAAAAAATACTTAAATTTAGTTTCGTATTGTTTTTTTATGTATTTACAAATTAATTATTTTTCCTATAATCTCTTTATCCTCTATTTTATTAATTCCAAAACATTTTTTGCCCACATCTTTTTTTATAATATCGACAATAAGACTATAGGCATCATATATTTGTCCTTGAAAAAATATTCTTTGTTTAATGTTTTCTTCAAATTGTAATTGATTAAAAACTTCATCAAATTTTTTATCATGTTCTAATAATTTATATTCCATACTTGTTAATCTTTCAAATAATTGTCCATTTAACATTAAAAATTTTCTCATTTCAACAAAAGCATTCATAATATTTATACTAACTTGAATTGCTATATCGTTTTTTAATAAACCTGATAACATTGCTATACCTTGTTCTGTAAAAACATAAGGCAAATATTTACGATGTTTCCCTCTTCCTACGTTTTCGTTTAAGGTCGCAAATTGCGACCTTAAAGAATTATCAAAATTTTCTTGTATACTATCTTTGTTTAAGGTGATATCTTTGTACCTTAAAACTTCATATTCTTCATTTGTTAATTGAAAACAAAAGTTTTCAGGAAATCTTTGTTTATTTCTATTTACGGTTTCATTTATTCTTTTAGTAGGATAATGATATAGCATTGCTACATCACTATCTAGCATTACTTGTTTTCCTCTTATGGTATATATTAAATTTTTAATTTCTT
>CASEIX010000056.1 GCA_949288095.1 uncultured Eubacteriales bacterium | reverse complement strand
TATTGATTAATGATGGAAGTCAAGATAAATCAGAGAAAATTGCCAAACAATTTGTAGAAAAATATCCAAATAAAATTGTCTATTTAACAAAAGAAAATGGTGGGTTATCAGATGCTAGAAATTATGCGATCCCATATGCTAAGGGAGAATATATTGCCTTTTTAGATTCTGATGACTATGTTGAAACCAATATGTATGAAGAAATGTATTGTAAAGCAAAAGAAGAAGATTTGGATTATGTGGAATGCGATTTTTTATGGGAATATCCAGACAAAACATTAGAAAGCAAAGGAAAGCAATATAGTAATAAAAAAGAAATGTTTATCTATACAAGAGTTGTTGCATGGAACAAATTAATCAAAAGAGAAATTGTACAAGATAACCATTTAAAATTTCCAAAAGGATATCGATATGAAGATGTAGAGTTTTTCTATAAACTATTACCATTCATACATCATTATGGAATTGTTCAAAAACCATTTATCCATTATGTGCAAAGAGAAAATTCTATCTCAAATGTGCAAAATACAAGAACGAAAGAAATCATTGATGTTTTAGGACATGTTATGGAATATTACAAAGCAAATCATTTGTTTGAAGAATACAAAGAAGAAATGGAATATACTTATACAAGATATATCTTATGTAGTTCTATGCTTAGAATGGTAATGATTGAAAATAAAAAGGAAAGAAAAGAGATTATCCAATTTGCATGGAAATCCTTAAATACACAATTTCCTATTTGGAAGAAAAATCCTTATTTAAAAGACAAAGGATTAAAGAATTTGTATATGAGAAGTGTCAATGGTGTTACATTAAAATTGTATACAAGTTTAGCGAGAATGAAATTTGTACGTGATAGGTTACAAGAAAAATTTGTTTAGGTTAGAAAATAATTAGAATTTAATTCTTTTCCAATCAAGTCTTGAATTAAGAAAGGAACACGTAAAAATATGAAAAAGATACTATTTGGAATAACGAGTTTAACGATTCGGTGGGGCAGAGAGAGTATTGGTAGATATGGCAAATCGTTTATGTGACACATTTGATATTACGATATTTACGATTTATGGAAAAGGTGAATTAGAAAAAAGTTTAGACAATAAGATAAAAGTAAAAAGAATATTTGACAAACCATACAAAGAATTTAGTAAGTTTGAAAAAATAAGTATACCTTTAAAAATCTTATGCTTTCAAAAACAATATTATAAAAAATATATTCAAGGTGATTATGATATAGAAATAGCTTTCCTAGAAGGACCAATTACAAGGTTGTTTAGCTCAAAAAACAAAAATACAAAGAAAATAGATTGGATTCATAATGATATTTCAAAAGTATATGGAAATAGTTTGAAAGCAAAACTAAAATTACTCATAGATAGAAAGATTTATAATCAATACCAAAAGTTGATATTTGTTAGTAAAGATAATCAAAAAGCGTTTGATATACGATATCCGAATATGCAACCAACAGAAGAGGTTATCTATAATTATATAGATGCACAAAAAGTGATAGAAAAAGCAGAGGAAAAGATAGACTTTTCTTTTGATAACAATCAAATCAATTTCTTAACAGTAGCAAGATTAGTGGAACAAAAAGGAATTGATAGATTAATTCGTATTCATAGAGAATTAATTGCCAATCATTATATGAATAAATTTTATATGATTGGTGATGGACCAGAAAAAGAAAAATTGGAAAAATTAATAAAAGATGAACATTTACAAGATACATTTTTCTTATTAGGTGCTAAAGAAAATCCATATCCATATATGAAACAAGCAGATATATTTTGTTTACTTTCTAGATTTGAAGGATATGGTATGGTACTAGAAGAAGCAAAAATTTTGAACAAGCCAATTATCATTACCAATACAGCAGCAAGAGAAGCAGTTGAAAATTACAAAAACGCAGTCATTATAGAAAATGATGAACATGAAATTTATAATAAATTAAAATATATAATCGAAAATAATATAAAAACATTTGATGAGAAAAAACAAACTTATGATAATCAACATATTATCGAAGAATTAAAAAAATTATTAAAGGAAGAATCATTATGAAATTATCCATTATGACACCAACATATAATCGAGCAAATATGCTTGGTAATTTATACAATAGTATTATAAAAAATTTAGAACGAAATGATGAAGTAAGGCAAAGTATACAAGTACAATGGCTTATTATAGATGACGGTTCTATTGATAACACAGAAGAGGTTGTAAAACAGTATATAAGCGAAAATACAATAGAAATACAATATTATAAACAAGAAAATCAAGGAAAGATGTCTGCTATTAACAATATAGTTCAATATGCAGATGGAGATTTAATTGTAGAATGTGATTCTGATGATATATTTTCAGATAATGCATTTTATGATATTTTACAAGCCTATCATGAAACAAAGGAAAGAAATGATTTATATGGCTTATGTTTTCTAAAATATGATTTAAAAGGAAACAATATTGGAAACCGATTTCAAAAAGAAGAAACCACTATGTTTGATTTATATTTTAAAGAACGGAGAAACAGGAGAAAAAGCAATTGTATTTTTTACAGATATTCGAAAACAATATCAGTATAAAATTGAACATCATGAAAAGTTTTCAACTGAAGCTAGAATGTATCATGAAATGGATTTACAATATAAAATGAAATGTATCAATCAGCCAATTATGGTATGTGATTATAAAGAAGACGGATATACCCAAAATATAAAAAAAGTCTTTAAAGAAAACCCATATGGTCACTATGCATATTTTAAAGAAATTTTGGAACAACAGAATATGCAAGGTGTTTCTTTTAAAAAGAGAGTATATGTTATCAAACATTATATTTTATTTAGTTATTTAGCAAAACAGTACAAAATAGAAAATATAAAAGGAATGAAAAACAAAATATTATATATATTACTGTTTATTCCAGGAATGATAAAGAGTTATTATTTTAAGAATAAGCAATAATCATATGCTTTACAAGAAGTATATTTATTGATATAATAGAAACAATATGAGTAAATGAAAAGGATAAAACTATAGAACAAATTTTGATAAAGGAAATAGTAAGAACGTGAAAAAAATGGAAAAAATGATAAAAAAATTATGTACAAGAGAAACAATATCATATTTAATATTTGGCGTATTAACAACATTGATCAATATAGGTGTTTCAACAATATTAGTAAAAGCACTTCAAGTTGAAGGAAATATAGCAAGTACTATAGGAATTATTATATCAATCTTATTTGCTTATTTTACCAATCGAAAAATGGTATTTAATTCTACAGCAGAAACAGCAAAAGAAAAATGGACAGAATTTTTTAAATTTATATTAGGTAGATCTTTTACTATGGTACTGGAAATGGCAGGTGTATTTTTGCTATATACAGTATTACATGTAGAATATGTCATAACCAAAATAACCATTACGGTAATTGTTGTTATATTGAACTTCTTTATAAGCAAATTTTTTGCATTTAAAACAAAAAAAGAAGGAACTGAACAAGAAAGTAAAAAAGTTGAAAAATAATTCTTTTCCAACTAGATTTGTGCCTTAAGAAAGGAATGGGAGTAAAAAATGAAAAAAATAACTGTAATCATACCAGCATATAATGAAGAAGAATCATTACCACCATTATATGAGAGATTAGAAAAATTAATGAGTTCTATGGAACATTATGAATTTGAAATTTTATTTGTAAATGATGGAAGTAAAGATAATACAATTAACTTAATAAAAGAATATAGAGAAAAAGATAATAGAATATGTTATGTGGATTTTTCTAGAAACTTTGGAAAAGAAATAGCCATGATTGCAGGACTAGATTATGCAACAGGAGATTGTGTCATTTTTATGGATGCAGATTTACAAGACCCACCAGAATTAATTCCAGAATTGGTAAAATACTGGGAAGAAGGCTATGATGATGTTTATGCCAAAAGAAACTCAAGAAAAGGAGAAACATGGCTAAAAAAATTCACATCTAAAATGTATTATAGAGTTTTACAACACTTAACCAATATACCAATTCAAGAAGATACAGGAGATTTTCGATTATTAGATAGAAGATGTGTGAATGCATTGAAAAAAATGAGAGAATCTCAAAGACAATCTAAAAGTATGTTTAGTTGGATAGGATATAAGAAAAAAGAAGTATTATATGATAGAGATCCACGAATTGCAGGAAAAACAAAATGGAATTACAAAAAGTTAGTAGATTTAGCAATTGATGGAATTACATCATTTACGACATCACCACTTAGAATATCTACATATATTAGTATACCAACATTTATAGTTTTATTTGTATATTTTGTATATGTAATTGCAAAATGTATTGTAACAAGTACAGCTATACAAGCATATCAAGCAATTATATTATTAATTCTATTTTTCTCAGGCGTACAAATATTATTATTTGGAATTATAGGAGAATATTTAGGAAGAATTTTCAATGAAAGTAAAAATAGACCATTATATTTAGTAAATGAGTATAATGGAAAAAAAGAGATGAATGATTAAAAAGAGGAGAAACAGTTGAGTACAAAGGAAAAATTAATCAGACACAAAAAGAAAAATGTTAGATTATTCCCATTATATAAGATGGTATCATGGGATTTATTATTCTATTACCCAATTATATTTTTATTTCTAACACAAGTAAAAGGATTTTCAGCAGCTCAGGTATTATTTTCTGATGCATTTTATACATTGTCTAATACATTATGGCAGATACCGGTAACAAGACTAGTGGATAGAATTGGAAAGAAAAATGCATTAATTGTTGGAAATATATTATATACATTAAGCATATTATCGATGATATTTATGCAGGAATATTACGAATTACTAATTATTCAATTTATATATGCGTTAGGTTATTCTATAAAAGGAATATGTGAAGCAAATATATTATATGATTCTTTACCAAAAGGATATAGAAGAGGAAAGATATTTTCAAAAATAGATGGAAAATCTACATCTTATTTTTATATATTTGAGGCCATTGCTTCTACAACAGCAGGTTTTACATTTGTTATCAATGGATATATTCCTATGATTTTATGTTTCATATGTTGTACAATTGCAACGATTTTATCTTTTAAATTCAGGCATACAGCAATTGCACAAAATAAGGTAAAACCAATTAAGTTTACAGAATATATGGTACAATTAAAAACGTCTTTTAGGTATTTCTTAAAATCAAAAAGGATTCGTTCATTAATTATGTTTAATGCATTGTTAATGGGAACTATAACGGCAATTGTTAATTTAAGAAGTAGTATATTAGAAGAAATACATGTCCCTGAACAGTATTTTGGCGTTATATTTGCTATATTACAAATTATTGCGGCAATTTCTACTAGAAATACAGAAAAAATACAAGAAAATTTTGGAAACAAAACATTAGCCTGGTTAGGAATTCCTATGGTAATGTCATGTATTGTTATAGGATTTATAGGACAAGACCAATTATCAAGGTCATCCTTAATATTAATTGTAGTCTTATTTGCAATTCAATATGCTATAAAAGGACCATATGTAGGATTAATTACAAGATATTTAAATAATTTTACGAATAGAAATATACGACCTAAAATATCTGCTTTAAGGTATTTAACAGCCAATTTAGCAACAGCCATTTTATCATTAATTTGTTCTGGACTATTAGCTATAACTACAACTGCAAATACATTTATGATTATAGGATGTATTACAACAATTGGAATCATATTATTGTTAGACTATATGAGAGATAAAGTAGGTTTGAAACCAGAAGAATACAATGATGAAGATATACAATATAGTATCAATAGACCAGAAAAACAAAAAAAACAATTAAATTTGACGAAAAGGGTATAATAATGATATACTATTAATGTTAATTAAAAAAAGGAGAAAATAATATGCAAGAAATTATGTTATCCATAATGGAACAGTTTGGATATTTAGGTGTATTTTTATTAATAGCTATAGAAAATATTTTTCCACCAATTCCTTCAGAAGCAGTTTTATTATTTGGTGGATTTATGACTACCTATACAGGATTAAATATTGTTGTCATGATTGTATCGGCAACATTAGGATCATTAGTTGGTGCCATTGTGCTATATTATGTAGGAAGAATATTAAATAAAGAAAGACTAAAAAAATTAGTCTCAGGAAAAGTGGGAAAAATACTTAGATTGAAAACAGAAGACATTGATAAAGCAGATAAGTGGTTTGACGAAAAAGGAAATAAAACGGTATTTTTCTGCAGATTTATCCCTATTGTTAGAAGTTTAATTTCTATACCAGCGGGAATGAGTGAAATGCCTATGGGAAAATTTTTAATTTATACTATATCAGGATCTGCTGTTTGGAATACAGTTTTATTAATTATTGGAAATATGGTGGGAGAAAATTGGGCAAAGATGCTTGCAATTTTTGATCAATATTCTCATATTACATTAGCCGTATTAGCAATTGCTTTTGTGATTGGTTGTTTATTATTCTACTGGAAAAAGACAAACAAGTTTATTTTCAAGAGAAAAATATATTATTTGGGAGATCCAACAGATTAGTAGTTATTCAATAATAAATTTAATAACGAAATAGTGTATCATATGGTACACTATTTTTATTATTCAAAATAGAGTAAATTTATTATTCAAAATAGAGTAAATTTTCTATTGAAAAATAAGTAAACATATGGTAAAATAAAAAAGGAATTGAAAAGAAAGGTTAAAATGGTGGAAAAATGATTATTATTAATAAACTAGATAATATAAAATAAGATGTAATCATATTTTAGAATGGTTTATTAATAATGCAAATTTTAAAGTAATATATGAAAACTACCGAATGAAATGAACACATATAAGAATATAAATGCAAAAATTAGATGAGATTTAAAATAATAGATAATAAACTCCTTCTTTAATATGATTAAAGGAGGAGTTTTTATGGTATTAGAATTAAGAAATATATCAAAATATTATGGTGATAGAAAGATATTAGAAATTGAAGATTTAAAAGTATATGAAAATGAAAAAATAGGAATCGTAGGACAAAACGGATCAGGAAAAACCACATTGTTAAATATCATAGCAGGGAGAATACAACCAGATACAGGAGAAATTGTTCATAAACAAAATATTATATATATGGAGCAATTTGAAGAAATCAGTTATGAAAACAGGATTTTAAGTGGTGGAGAGAAAAAGAAAGAAGCATTTCATCAAAAAGTATTACATCAAAATGGCATCTTATTATTAGATGAACCATCAAGCAATTTAGATAGAAATGGGATTAATCATATTGAAAAGGAATTAAAAAAATATCAAGGAACGATATTAATCATATCTCATGATAGAAGTCTATTAGATGAAATTTGTACAGCTATTATTGAAATAAAAGATGGAAAAGTCAAAAGATATGAGGGGAATTATTCGAAATATAAGGCACAAAAAGAAACAGAAATGAAAAGAAAACAATTCGAATATATGCAATATATAAATGAAAAACAAAGATTAGAAAAAGCAATTCATGTTTCAAAAAATACAGCAAAAGAAATTCGAAAAACGCCTAAAAGGATGGGAAATTCTGAAGCAAGACTACATAAAAGAGGTGTTGAAAATATAAGAGAAAAATTAGAAGGACACACAAATGCCTTGCAAACGAGATTAAAGAAATTAGAAGTAAAAGAAAAACCACAAAACAATCCAAAAATCTATATGAAGTATCAAACAGAAGAAAATACAAAAAATAAAATTGCAGTATATATTGAAAATTTGAATATCCAATTAGGAGAAAAACAAGTATTCGAACATGCAAATTGTGTCATCAAAACCAATCGAAAAACAGCTTTAATAGGAGAAAATGGAGCAGGAAAGACAACACTCATAAAGCAAATGATAAATGGAAACCCTCATATAAAAATAAATCCAAATATGAAAATAGGCTATTTTTCTCAGGATTTTTCAAACTTAGATTTTAGTAAAAATGTATTACAAAATGTCATGCAAGATACGAATCAATCAGAAATGATTGTAAAAAACATATTAGCAAATTTGTTATTCAAAGAGAAAGACTTAGAAAAAGACATAAAAGATTTAAGTGGTGGGGAAAGGGTAAAAGTATTGATTGCTAAAATCTTAGTGTCTGATAATAATTTGCTCATATTAGATGAACCTACTAATTTCTTAGATATAGAATCTATTGAAAGTTTAGAAAATTTATTAAAGGAATATAATGGAACGATTTTATTTGTTACACATGATAAAACATTTATTGATCATATTGCAACAGATATTTTAGTGATAAAAAATCATAAAATCATAGAATATGAAGGAAATTATTCTTCATATTTACAATATGAAAAAGATAGAAGTAATAAACAACAAAGTAAAAACGAAAATGATAAACTATTATTAGATTTTAAGATATCACAAATTACTTCAGAATTAGCAATCACAAAAGACGAGAAACGAAAAAAAGAGCTTGAGGAAGAACTTATCTTGTTAAATTTTAAATGATATGTTATATTCTAATTAAACATTAAAAAAGGAGTAAAAAATAATGAGAACAAAAGAAGAAAAAAGAGTATTTTCAGAAGTAGATGCTTTTTTAGATATAATTGATGAAGAATATAAAAATAAAATACCAACAAAATTAAGAGATTTATTTAAAGAACACAAAGATAAAGATTATCATCCTGTTTATCATGCAAATATACCAATAGAAGAACAAAATATAAAGAAAGAAGCAATTGCTATGATTGGTCTTTTACATCTTAATTATTGGTGTGAAACAGAAGAAGAGAAAAATGAATTAAGAAATATTTTTTTAGAAAATCAAGAAAAATATGAAGAGAAAATGAATAGAAAATATAATCTGGACGACTTATTTAAAAATGTATCTGAAAAAAAGGCAAAGGAAAATACAGAAAAAATCGAAGAATTCAAATATATGGTAGAATATAATAAACCATTTTATGTAAAAATAATGGATTTTTTGAGAAAATTATTTAATAAAAAATAATGAGAATTATTTTAAAAGGAGTTATATATGAAACCAGAAATTTTAAGAGATATTTATGAAAAAGAAGGAATTACAAGTTCAGATTTACAAGAAAGTTTTACACAATTAGAAAATGCCATATACCGATTAGCACTAGTAAGAGTATCTAATATCGTTCCGAAAAGTCAAACAATATTGCCAATTAGTGAAGAACCATATTTAACTAAAAACTATAATGGTGCTAATAAATTTATTAATTCACTGTCAGATATGCTTTTACAATCTGGGGTAATACCAATGCTTACAGATTTTTCTGAAGAGGGAATAAAGCAATATGCAGAAAAGCAAGAACAAATTTTAGAAGAATATTCACCATATACTTCAGACTATAATTCAACATTATTATTTTCAATAAATGGAATCGTACCAGATGATATAAATAATACTTTTTCAAATAAAACATGTGCTATTATTGAACCATTAATGAATCAAATAAACAAAGGAAAATGTGTTTCATTAATACCAACAGATACAGCATTTAAAGGTGAAATGACTTTATCCCCAGATGCGATTGTTTTAATAAAAAAAGATAGATATGATGGACTGGCACCAGAAGAAAAGGAAAGACTTAAGAGTTTAAATTTAACAGTGGAAATATTTGAAGGTGAAATAAAAAAAGCCATAGAAACTAAACTAGAAGAAAATGGCTACATAGTTGAGGACTTGTCTTTAAGTGCAGAAAAAGATCATAATATCAGTAGAGAAACAAGAAAAGCAATAGACGATATTGCGGAAAAGAAAGATATAGCAAAAGCAAGATATTTTAATATTTTAAATAGAAAAACTTCAGATGTAGATAAGTTAGATAGTGTAAAAGATGAGGCAAGTAGTATTTTGAAAGTGAAAGAATATTATCAAGACATATTTTATACATATTTATTGAATAATTTACCCATAGACGAATTTGAAGGGGAAAAAGGAGAAATATTATCAGCAGAAGAATTAAAGAAGGATTTAATGACTTATAAAGATGCTAAAGTATATACGGATATTTTATGTTCTGGTATTAAAAAAGTGGGACTAGACAAATATAAAGATATAGTGACAATATATAATAAAAGATTAGAAAGCTTAAGAGCTTTAGGAAAATTACCAACTCCACAGCAAATAGTAGATAGTAT
This sequence comes from uncultured Eubacteriales bacterium, assembly GCA_949288095.1. Classification (GTDB taxonomy): domain Bacteria; phylum Bacillota; class Clostridia; order TANB77; family CAG-508; genus CAG-269. The sequence continues at coordinate 25,524 of CASEIX010000056.1, read as the reverse complement.
AGAACAAAAGAGACCAATAGATTTAGTTTCAATGCTAGAAAATGAAGTAGATATTTCTAAATAAAATAAAAAGGTTCTTTTAGTAAAATACAATCTAGAGAAAGGAATCATTAAAAAGTGAGTAAAATATTAATTGTTGAAGATGATAAAAAACTAAGACAAGAATTAGAAACATTTTTAAATAAGAATGGATTTGAAGCAAAAGGATTAGAAAATTTTGATAATACCATACAAGACATATTAGAGGAAAAAGCAGATTTGGTATTGCTAGATATTAATTTACCATATACAGATGGAGAATTTGTCTGCAAAGAAGTCAGAAAAGTATCTAATGTGCCAATTATTATGGTAACAAGTAGAGATAATGAAATTGATGAATTAATGAGCCTAAATTATGGAGCAGACCAATATGTGACAAAACCATATAATATACAAATATTACTTGCAAAAATAAATGGTTTATTAAAAAGAAATCAAAATGCAGGAAGAAATCCAGAAAAAATTGACTGCCATGGTTTTATATTAAACATAGCAGAGAGAGCCATAGAAAAGGATAATCAGAAAATGGACTTAACAAAAAATGAATATAATATTTTATACTATTTAAGCACACATAAAAATGAAGTAGTATCAAGAGATGAAATTATGGATTATTTATGGGAAAGTGAAGAATTTATTGATGATAATACATTAAATGTCAATATCAAAAGACTAAGAACAAAACTAGAAGAATTAGGATTACATGATAGAATCGAAACCAAAAGAGGACAGGGGTATATATTAAAATGAAATTTAGCGATTTTATAAAAGATAAAGTATTATTAATTGTAAGCGTTCTATTAGCCTTAATTAGTATAGAAATATTATTATTGGCTTATCAAATTGGAATGATTGCACAAATTTACATAGCAGTTATTATTATCATTGTCATTGCTATTTCTATATTTATTGAATATAAACGAAAACAGCATTTTTATCATCAATTAAAAAGCAATATGGAAGAATTACATGAAAAATATTTGATTTCTGAAATTATCAAAAATGCTAATTTTTCAGAAGGTAAAATTTTAAAAGAAGTGATGCAAGATGCAGGAAAATCTATGCTTGAAAATGTAAATTACTATAAACGTATTCAAGAAGATTATAAAGAATATATAGAATTATGGATTCATGAGGTAAAAATACCAATTGCGGCAAGTAAAATGATTATTGAAAACCATAAAAATGAAGTAACCAAAAGTATAGATGAAGAACTAGACAAGGTAGAAAACTATACAGAACAAGCCTTATTCTATGCCAGAAGTAATGCGGTTGAAAAAGACTATATTATCACCAAAAACAATCTAAAAGAAATTGTAAATAATGCTATATTAAAAAATAAAAGTACATTACTAAATGAAAAAGTAGCTTTGGAATTAAAAGATTTAGAATATGAAGTTTATACAGATAGTAAATGGGCAACTTTTATTATTAATCAAATTATACAAAATGCCATTAAGTATTCTAAAGATGAAAATAAGAAAATAGAGATATTTGCAGAATCAAAAAATGATAAAGTGATTTTATACATAAAAGATAATGGAATTGGAATAAAAAAGGGAGAAATTACAAGAGTATTTGAAAGAGGTTTTACGGGAGAAAATGGAAGATTAATAGGACAAAAATCTACTGGAATCGGTTTATACTTGTGTAAAAAATTATGTGATAAATTAAGTCTTGGAATAGAACTGAATTCAGAAAAGGATAAAGGAACAGAAGTAAGGATTATTTTTCCTAAAAATAGTTATACGAATTTGAAGTAGAAAAGGTAATATATAAAGAATGTCTTATCTTTTTTTTGTCAAAGATAACATAAATAGGTTACTGTTCAGACCTAAGTAATTATCCAGGGGTGATATATTATATTTTTTAAGGAAAAAATTTCATATCATTGACATATATATAAGTATATGATAGAATTTAATTACCTAATAGGTAACAACAAGACGCAAAAGGAGGAAAGAACTTGGAAATAGAATGGCATAATCATGAGATACAAAAGAAAATGTCAAATATGGAAGAATTAAGAAAAATGATAGGCATAGAATTAGCTAAAATGGTTAAATTAAGATTTAACCAAATAGAAGCAACAGAAAATTTCCAAGAATTTATGAAATATGGTTTTGGAAAACCACATCCTTTAAAAGGCAACATGAAAAGATATTTTGGTATTGGGATTACAGGAAATTATAGATTGGTAGTAATGCCTAAGGATAACAAAAAAATAATTGTGAGAGGAGTGATAGATTATCATGGAGACAAGTATAACTGGCTTATCCCTTGATTTTATTCTACATCCAGGAATAAGTATAAAAGAAAAATTAGAAGAAAATAATATGAATCAAGAAGAGTTGGCAGAAAGAACAGGTTTTTCTGCAAAACATGTTAGTGAAGTGATAAACGGGAAAAAAGGAATTTCACCTAAATTTGCTAAGGCATTGGAATATGTCTTTGGAGTAAAATTTACATTTTGGTTAAATTTACAAGCAATATATGACAAAGAAATTATTGAATATCAAGAAAAAAATAATATTGATAAAAGAGAAATAGAGATTACAAAAAGAATAGAACCTATTTTAGAATATGCTATCTTATTAAATTTAATAAATAAATATAATAATACTACTGAAGAAGTCATTATAGCTAGAAATCTTTGTAAAACAAATAATTTGTTAAATATAGAAAAATTATTAATAACAAAAGTGGCTTATAGAGCTGCAAAAAATATACAAGTTGATGAATATGTATTATATGCATGGCAAAGAGTATGTGAATTAATAGCTGAAAAAGAAAATATTGAAGACACATATGATAGTAAAAAATTAAAGAATTATTTACAAGATATTAAACAGTTAATGTTTGAAGAAAATCCTAATATGATGATACAAAAATTAAAGGAAATATTCAAGAAGTGTGGAATTATATTTGAGTTAGTAAAAAATTTTCAAGGAGCGCCTATACAGGGATTTATAGAGAATAAAAATAACAGAATTATATTATGTATGACAATAAGACAATCATATGCGGATATTTTTTGGTTTACATTATTTCATGAAATAGGACATATATTAAATGATGATATCAAAGAAAATAAATTAGACTATTATATTGAAAATACAAAAGCAGAAGATATAGCAGATAATTTTGCCAAAGATTTTTTAATAAGCAGTAATAAGTATGAGGAATATATACAGAAAAAAGACTTTTCAATAGAAAGTATAAAAGAATTTAGTCAACAAAATAAGATAAAAGAATTTGTGTTAATAGGTAGATTACAAAAGGATAATCTTTTACCATATAATAAATATAGTAATTTAAAAACAAGATATAAATGGAAAGAATAAATTAATAAAAAAGAGATAGATTGTTTAAAGGTAAGATGTAAAAAATATCTTACCTTTTCTTTAATGCACAAATAGTTACAATAACACAACCTTTCCCTGTCCTTTATTGGGTTGTGAATTGTAACCACAAATATCTTACAAAATTGTAAGATAAATGTAAGATTAAACAATGGAAAGAAAACAAAATAAGCCGTATAATAAATACAGAATAAAAGACAAATTGAGGTTCACAAGGTTGAAAAATAAATCTTTTCCAAGCAATTTGTGAATAAAGAAAGGAATGAAAATAAATGAGTCATGTATTAGAAGTCAAAAACATAGAAAAATACTATGGAAACAAGTCAAATTTAACAAAAGCCATTGCAGGAATTAGCTTTAATGTAGAAGAAGGAGAATTTGTTGGAATTATGGGTGCATCAGGATCAGGAAAAACAACGCTTTTAAATTGTATTTCAACAATTGATAGAGTGACAGCAGGAAATATTATCATCAATCATCAAGATATCACAAAATTAAAAGGAAACAAATTAAACAAATTTAGAAGAGAGGAATTAGGATTTATATTCCAAGATTTTAACTTATTAGATACATTAACTGCTTATGAAAATATAGCTTTGGCATTAACGATTCAAAAAGTAAATGCACATGAAATTGATAAAAAAGTAAAAGAAGTAGCAGAAAAATTAGAAATTTCAAATATTTTAAATAAATATCCATATCAAATATCAGGAGGACAAAAACAAAGAGTAGCATCAGCAAGGGCCATTATTACAAATCCTAAAATGGTCTTGGCAGATGAGCCAACAGGCGCATTAGATAGTAAATCTGCAAGACAATTATTAGAAACATTTGAACATTTAAATCAAAATCTAGGAGCAACCATTTTAATGGTTACACATGATGCCTTTACAGCAAGTTATGCAGATAGAATTATTTTCATTAAAGATGGAAAAATCTTTAATGAACTAGTAAAGGGAGAAGATACTAGAAAACAATTCTTTGAAAAGATAATTGAAGTGCAAACACTTCTTGGAGGTGATTTGAACGATGTTATTTAAATTATCTATAAAAAATATGAAAAAGAGTTTTAAAGATTATGCCATTTATTTTTTAACATTAGTATTAGGTGTTGCTATCTTTTATATGTTTAATTCTTTAGATAGTCAACAAGCTATGTTAGAAGTGTCTGAATCCACAAGAGATATGATAAAACTCATGATTAGTATGTTAGGAATGGTATCTGTATTTATTGCCATTGTACTTGGATTTTTAATTGTATATGCCAATAATTTCTTAGTAAATAGAAGAAAAAGAGAATTTGGCATTTATATGACATTAGGAATGGGAAGAAGACAAATATCTAAAATTATATTGATAGAAACCATATTAGTAGGAATTATTTCATTAATTGTTGGTATTTTTATAGGTGTATTTGGTTCTCAATTTATGTCTATATTAGTAGCCAAACTTTTTCAAGCAGATATGAGTGAATTTACTTTTGTGTTTTCAAAAGATGCTTGTATTAAAACTTGTATTTATTTTGCCGTTATGTATTTAGCCGTTATGATATTTAATACACTTACCATTTCAAGATACAAATTAATTAATTTATTAACAGCTGTTAGAAAAAATGAAAAGGTAAAAATTAAAAATCCAATCATTTCTATTATTGTATTTTTAATTTCAGTAGGATTATTAGGGTATGCATATTATATCGTGACAGGTGGCATCTATGAGTTAAATACAGAAGAAAAAATGTTAGTACCAATTTTAATGGGAATTGTGGGAACAATAGGTGTATTTTGGTCTTTATCAGGATTTATACTAAGAATGATACAAACAAGCAAAAAGATATATCTTAAAGGAACCAATATGTTTGTATTAAGACAATTGAATAATAAGATTAATACAACCGTTATTAGTATGTCTGTTATTTGTTTAATGCTATTTATGACCATAAGTGTATTATCTAGTAGCTTATCTATCCAAACAACAATGGATTCAGAATTGCAAGAAATGACACCAGTAGATGTCAATTTATATAAAACAGCAAATTTACCACAAAGTTATGAAGATTCTTATACAGGTCAGACAATATATCCTACACAAGAACAAATTGAAGATTCAAAACATTCCATCAGTTACACATTAAAAACCAATGGTTATGATATGAATAATTTAAAAGATGTAGTAGAAATTTCAGTTTATACAATTCCAGAATGGACTTTACAATATAGTCTAGGAAGTTATTATGAACAAGCAAAAGCACAATTTTCAATGCTTATGTATGATTTACCAGAAGAAATTATCAAAGTATCTGATTATAATAAAATTGCAGAACTTTATGGACAAGAACAATATAGCTTAAGTGATGATGAATATATTGTCCTTTGCGATTTTGATAATATGACAGAATTAAGAAATGAAGCATTAAAACAAAATTCAACAGTAGAAATCGAAGGAAAAACTTTACATGCGAAATATAATGAATGTAAGAGTGGATTTATTGAAATGTCTGCAAGTTATGTAAATACAGGAATTATATTAGTTCCAGATAATTTTGAACTAAAAGAAGAATGGAAAGAAGAAGAATTTTTAGCAGCAAATTATAATGCTAAAACTGATGAAGAAAAAGAGGAAATAGAAAAAACATTTGTAGAAGCAGAGAATAATGCACTATTGAGCAATTTAGATCAAAAAGGTATAGAGTTAGAGGGGATGACCAAAATTAGTTTAATAGAAGCAAGTAAAGGATTGTCAACGATTATTATATTTATTGCGATTTATCTAGGCGTTATCTTCTTAATTGCAAGTTCTGCCATTTTAGCATTAAAACAATTGACAGAAAGTTCTGATAACAAACAAAGATATACCATTTTAAGAAAAATTGGTTGTGATGAAAAGATGATCAATCAAGCATTATTTAGACAAATATTTATATTTTTCATGTTACCATTAGCTCTTGCGATTATACATTCTATATTTGGAATTAAATTTATATTATCAATGCTTGCTGCATTAGCCTCTCCTAGTGATTTATTACCTTCTGTAATAGCAACAGCAGTGATTATTGGTATCATCTATGGATTATATTTCTTAGCAACTTATATGGGTAGCAAGAACATTATTAAAGAGGAGGATTGAAAAATAATTGTAGCAATTCTTTTTCAATCCAATAAGGAAAGGAAAGTGAATAAAAAATGGAAGATTTTAAAGAAAAATTACCGATTATGATTGCAGTCATTATAGTGATTGCTTTGATGATGGGAGCATATTACTTCTTAGTAGTACATAAAGACCAATATTATACGCAAATAGATAATACGAAAATGGAAGAAGTTTCTGGAACAGATGATATGAAATACCAATATACATTAACAGCTTACAACAAAAATGGAAAAGAAAAAGAAGTACAATTTAAAACTAGTAGAGAATTAAGAGAAGGAGCATATTTAAAATTAGATGTCATGCAAATGAGAGGAGTCGTAAATTGGAGAGAAGTTCAAACAGATGACTTACCAGATGATGTCAAAACAGCAATGAATGTAGAATAAATATGAAACAAATAAATGTAAAAAGAAACGTGGTGGTAAAATGAAAGTGTTTTTAAAAGTTGTATTTTTGATAGTATTAATCTTATTAAGTATTGCCTTATTGTTTGTAGGAAATGGATATAGCATGTATAAGGAAGCAATAGAAAATGCACCACTTGAAGAAAAAATAGAACAAATACAAGAAAAAGAAAATTATACAGAACTTTCAAAACTACCACAAATTTATTTAGATGCCGTTATTAGTGTGGAAGATCATAGATTTTATCAGCATCCGGGAATTGATATCATTGCCATTGGAAGAGCTTTTATCAATGATATCAAAGCAATGCGTTATGTAGAAGGTGGAAGTACCATTACACAACAATTGTCAAAAAATATATATTTTACACAAGAAAAAAAGATGACTAGAAAAATTGCAGAAATGTTTATGGCATTTAATTTAGAAAAAAATTTAAGTAAAGAAGAAATTTTAGAATTGTACTTAAATACTAGCTATTTTGGTGATGGATATGATACGGTAAAAGAGGCTTCAAGAGGATATTTTGGAAAAGAGCCAAATGAAATGACGGATGGAGAATGTGTTATGCTTGCAGGAATACCAAATGCACCAAGTGTATATGCACCAACCGTTAATCCAAAGCTTGCAAAACAAAGACAAAAACAAGTATTAAATAAAATGGTGAAATATAAATATTTAACACAAGAAGAAGCAGATACAATATATGAAGAAAAATAGAATTTTAAGAAGATATATTTTTGCATATCTTCTTTTTTTATAACTAATTATAATTACTCCTAAATATATGTTTAGGACTTCTTAATTACTTTGTAAAATTACAATTATTGAAAAACAATAAAAAAATATTGACAAACATAAAATAATAATATATAACGGATAAAGGAGGAGTTTATGGAAGAAAATAAAAAAGAGAAATCTTTGAGAAACATATATGGAATACTAAATTCGATTTTAGCCATTTTTATACTTGTATTTTCAACATATACACTAAGGTATTCAGGAGAATATGAATTGTATATAAACAAGAGTAATAAAGATAGGATTTATACATATATAGGAGAGGAAAATTTTAAAACAGATAGGGAAGTAAAGAAAATTGTATATGAAGAAGTCTGGGATAATAATCATTATGAAGTTTATTATGAAGATGGAGAAAAAGAAGTCTTATATTTGGAAGGTATTCCTTGGCAGGATAATTTAATAAAAGAAGAGGGCATTTATATTCCTATAAGAAACTTAGGTATTACTTTTATTCTTGTCATCATTTTTATTTTAAATATAATTAAAATAAGGAAAGACTTTAAAAAAGATAAGCAAAATATAAATATTTCTATTATGATCAAGATTATTTTACTTTTATGATTATTTGCAATATTGTCTTTACTTTAACAACTCCTTTTCTAATGATTCCTGTGATGATATTAGTTGTATTTGGAGGAACAGGAGTAGTGGGATTGATTAGCTATTATATTGAAAAAGAAAAAACAATACAAAAATCCTCTTCTGATTTTTTTAAATTCTTATTCGTAAATTATATTATCATTTTAGCAATATATAGTGTATATATGATTTCATGGGGAGCTATCATGGAACTTAATGTAATCATTTCAATTGTATTAGTAGCTGGAGAAACTATTTTAGGATATAGAATTGGAAGATTTATGGATATGCCAAATATAAAAAATAATATAGAAATCATCAAATATTAACAAAAACATATTGAAAAATACACATTTTTCTGTTACATTAAGGAAAACAAAGGAAAAAGGTGATCATATGATAAGAAAAATAAAAGAAGAAGACTTAACAAAGGTCATGACCATATGGGTAAAAGGAAATTTCAAAGCTAATAGTTTTATTGAAAAAGATTATTGGTTAGAAATTTATAATCAAGTAAAAGTAGATTTCTTGGAAAATTTTAAAACTTATGTCTATGTAGAAAATGATGAGGTCTTAGGATTTATTTCTATTAATGAAAATGAAATTAAGGCTATATTTGTAAAAGAAGAAAACAGAGGACATGAAATTGGAACAAAATTACTAAATTATTACAGAAATAATTTAGAAGAAAATGCAGAACTTTTTGTGAAGGTATTTGAAAAAAATATGAATGGTATTCTATTTTTCTCAAATCTACAATTTAAAAATACGAAGGTTCAGCTAAATGAGCAATTTAATGAAACAGAATATGTTATGAATTGGAAAAAAGAATAAATATAAGGGAACAAGGTGTATGAAGAAATGAAAAAGAAGGGGAGTAAAAAATTACATATCAAAAAACCTCAATTGAAACCTAAGAAAAAGTATCAAAGTGATATAGGAATTGTAAAATATCGGAAATAAAAAATGTTTAGCAAAGTGTAGAGCGTTATTTAAATACAGTTTAGATGATGAAAAATGGAAAGAACCAGAAGAAACCGAAAAAGGAAAATCTTTTTCAGTTGTAAGATATAATACGGATTTTGGAAATAAAAAACAACAAGAAGATTTTGAATATTTTATTTTGATAGGACGGCATGCGTCGAGAAAATTATTCCATTAGTGGAAAGTCAGGAGAAATTACAGGTTGGGGAATTAGTAATTTTCTACCAATATTAGAGGAAAGCAATAAACGAATCAAATGTGAAAGTATTTTAGTAGATAAAGATGGACCACTTGAAGAAGAGGCTGCATTATTAGCTAAACACATAAATAAATTAAAAGAAGAGAAAAAATGTAAAAAAATACATGTGTTAGGTATTTCTAAAGGTGGTTGTATCGCAACAGCAATTCTAAAATATTTAAAAGATTCTGATTTAGATAAGTTAAATGTAATGACATATCAAGCACCATTTTTAGGAACTATTTTTGCTTCACCAGTGGCATTATATAAAAGAGTTGATGAGTTTGTAGGAAGCATATCAGACAGTTTATTAAAAAGAGTAATACCGATCTTACAAAAAATAAGACCAAATACTAGAACAGAAAATCCATCCAATAATCTATTAAAGATTTTAAAAAACATACATTGGAACGTATTTAGTCAATCGCATATGGATTATGATATATCAATTATGGATAAAAAAGGTGTACCAACAAAACACTTAAATAGATATGATAGGAATTTCTTAGAAAATATGTTTAATGAAGAAACCTTGTTAAGATTGAAACAAGTGAATTTTACCAATATTACTACAAATTGTTCAGAAAAAACATTATCAAGAGCTTTCGAAACAAGAAATATAAATGCTCTTATGTTGTATTTATCAAGTAAAACGATTTTTAGAGGAAAGGTATCAGATGGAATGGTTGATGAAAAATCATCAAAATATGTTGAAGAAATATGTGATAAGAATGGAATTAAAATTTCAAAAATGAAAATACCAAATGGGCATCATGATATTGCAAGTGATTTAGACATCATTTCTCAAGTAATGAAAGAAAAGGTATTAAAAAATGAACCGAAAGAACATGATAGTAGGTAAAAAATCAAAATAAAACACATCTTAAATTGGAGTGGAGATGTGTTTTTTTCTATATCATAAAAACAATGTTGCATAGAAAAATCAGCAAAATATATTTGCTATAAAGATATTAAGAAAATATTAATAATTCGTAAAAAAATACTTAATAAATAGCTGATATACTAAAAGTGACAAAAATGTAAGACAAAAATACAGCAAAATGCATACATTTTAGGAAAAATGTGGTATAATATATATGTCATGGTTTATTTTAACATAAACAGAAAGGATAAAAATGAGTAGAAAAACAAAGATAAAAATATTTAGAATTATATTAACAATCATAGCAGTAGTAATTATTATAGGAATGTTAATCTATTTAATACCAGTCATGAAAAATCTAAGTACAGTAGAAGGACAAGAAGCATTTAAAAATAAAGTGAACGATTCAGGATTTGTTGGCTTATTAATGCTATTTGGCCTTCAAGTAGCACAAATATTTTTATTTATATTACCAGGAGAACCAATAGAAATATTAGCAGGCATGTGCTATGGTGGTTGGGGTGGATTATTATTTATAACCATATCTGTATGTATTATTACAACAGGAATCTTTTTCTTAGTAAGAAAATTAGGAAGAAAATTTGTATATGATTTTTGCGATGAAGAAAAAGTAAAGAAAATTGAAAATAGTAAACTATTTAAAAATCCAAAGAAAGTGGAATGGATACTTATCATATTATTTATGATACCAGGAACACCAAAAGATTTATTGGTATATATTTCAGGTTTATTACCAATTAAACCATTGCATTTAATATTGATATCTACATTTGCTAGATTACCTTCAGTTGTTTCATCAACATTTGCAGGAAACACATTAATGAAAGGAGAATGGAAATCTAGTTTAATTATATATGGAATTACATTTTTATTAGTTGGTGTGGTTATATTTATTATCAATAAATTTGATAAGAGTAAGACAACGCAAGAAGCCTTAAAATCAATACAAGAAGATATAAAATAGAAAGGAAATAAGAGGGAAGTTTATGGAAGATGTAGTCAAAGCTAAAAATACAAAAGATAAAGTTATTGAGTATATAATTTATTTTTTCATATATTCATTTTTGGGTTGGCTAATAGAAACCATATATGCCATGTTTGTCCATGGATATTTTGTAAAAAGAGGATTTTTATTTGGACCAATTTGTCCGATATATGGTTTTGGAGCAGTCTTATTATTGATGGCAACCAAAAAACTATATAAAAAGCCATTTTTAAAATTTTTAATTGCTACAATTGCATTTACATTATTTGAATATATGGTTTCCTTTATATTAGAAATGCTATTTGGATTAAGATGGTGGGACTATTCTAATGATTTCTTAAATATTCAAGGAAGAGTCAGTTTATTATATTCTATATTTTGGGGTGTGATAGGGTTGATTTTATTAGAAAAGCTACATCCATACATCCAAGACAAAATCCAAAAAATAACAAAAGGAAATACCAATCATATTCAGAAAATTGTTTGTTTTATATTAATTGGCATATTAATAGCAGATACCGTTTTTTCAGTATTAAAATATTTACATTGATATGTCCAATTGGGGACGTTTCTGTTTGGACATTCTGAGGAATTTTGGGGATAAACTCCAAAATTCCTTTTTCATTATACTTGTAATTATAAAGTGAGAATAAAAAATCCATTTCACATTTTTTGCAAAAAAGATTTACATAAAAATGTCCAAACAGAAACGTCCCCAATTGGACATTAAGGTAAATTTAAGAATTCCTAAAAATATTATTAAGATTTACATGATATATTAAACTTACAAAAATAATATAAGGGGTGAAGCAAATGAAGAAAGAAAAATTAGTGAATCGATTTATAAACATATTTTGGGTATTTATTATAGGAAGCCTTATTGGATATGTAGTTGAAATGATTGTAGGATTGGTTCAAAATGGACATTTTGTATCAAGACAAGGCTTAATCTTTGGACCATTTGCACAAGTATATGGATTAGGAATATTAGTTTACTATTTTGTTGTTCCTAAAATAAAAGGAGGATATTTGAAAATCTTTTTTGTAACAATGGTATTAGGAGGAATTGTAGAATACTTATGTTCTTATTTTCAAGAGATTTTATTTGGTACTATATCATGGGATTATTCAAATCTATGGTTTAATATCAATGGAAGGACAAGTTTGTTACATTGTACATATTGGGGAATAGGGGGAGTATTATTTATGAAATATGTTATGCCATTAATTAATCGTATTGATGATATAATAAAAAATCAATATTTTAGAACGATAACTGCTTTATTTGCTATATTTATGTTATTTAATACATCTGTGTCTTCAATGGCAGCCATTAGACAAGATGAAAGAAATCGTGAAATAGCAGCAACAAATAATATAGATGTCTTTTTTGATAAATATTATTCTGATGAAGTGATGGATAGGATTTATGAAAATAAAATAGAGGTAAAAAATAAAGGAATATAAAATAAATAGAATTCTGTCAAACAATAGACACCACCAATGATAGGTGGTGTTTATTGTTATGGTATAACGAATATATAGCAATTAATGTAAAAAACATCAACAACTATTTACATAAAATCATATTATAGAAAAAGAGTGTGTTAATGAAATAGAACATCTTAACACATTTTTCTATATGACAGAAAATTTGAAAGGAGGAATTTATTTGGAACTAAAGGGAAAAAAGATAGGATTTGTATTAACAGGTTCGTTTTGTACATTTCGAAAAGTACTACCTAAGATGAAAGAATTAATAAAAAAGGAAGCAGAAATTGTGCCAATCATGTCTTTTAACAGTTATCAATTAGATACGAAATTTGGAAAAGCAGAAGATTTTATTAATGAAATAGAAGAAATGACAGGAAAGAAAATCATTCATACCATTGTAGATGCAGAACCAATTGGGCCTAAAAAAATGACAGATATTATGATTATTGCACCTTGTTCGGGAAATACTATGTCAAAACTAGCCTGTGATATTATAGATACACCTGCAACTATGGCAGCAAAATCACATTTAAGAAATAATCGACCACTAGTCATTGCACCTTCTACTAATAATGGATTAAGTGGTAATGCTGAAAACATAGGAAGATTGTTAAACAGAAAAAATTATTATTTTGTACCATTTAGGCAAGATAATCCCATAACAAAACCAAGATCCATTGTATTTGATGCAGAATACATTATAAAAACAATAGAATATGCCTTAGAGGGAGAACAAATCAGCCCAATATTAATTTGAGAAAAAACAAACTTTTTTTTGCAACAAGTATTGACAAAGAATAAATGTTCGTATACAATACAAACATACCGAACATATATTCTTAAAGGAGGACTGTTATGAAACATATAAAAATTATTAATAAATATAAATTTATAAGAACAATGACAATTCTAACATGTATAGTAATTGCTATCATATGTATTGCAAGCCATAAAACATATTCTAATAGTAAAACAAAATATAAAACAGAATATGTTGTAAAAGGAGAAACATTATGGGAAATTGCAGAAAAGGAAATACAAGAAAATGCATATTTTGAAAATGCAGATATTCAAAATGTTATATTAGAATTAAAAAAAGTTAACCATATGACAACTAGTAATTTATCGGAAGGGATGGAAATAAAAATTCCTGTCTATCAATGAATATGTAATATAGAAACACTTTTATTTGTATAATCTGGTAATAGAAATTATTTATGAATAAAGGTGTTTTTTTATTTAGAAAAAAGAGTGATGAATTCCTTGTATATAAAATTCAGGTATGGTAGAATAGGGGACAAGGAGGAAGAAAAAATGGAAAAAGTACAAGACAAATATAGTTGGGATTTAACAGATTTATTTAAAAATAAAGAAGAATTTTATGAAGAAATAAAAAATGTAAAGGATCAATTAAAACAAATAGAAAACTATAAAGGAATATTATGTGATAGTTCAGAAAATTTATATCAATGTTATGCTTTATATGAAATAGCAATAATGAAATTTGAAAAATTATATGCCTATGGAATGTTAAACTATCACCTAAACATGGCAGACCAAGAAGGAATCAAGTTGTTTAAAGAGGTAGAAAATTTAAATTCGGAATTTAATACAGCAACTGCATATATAACACCAGAAATTACCTTTACAGATGAGAATATCATTAACAAATATTTAGAAGAAGATCCAAGATTAGAACCATATAAAAGGGATATTCAACATATTTTAGAAAAGAAAAAACATACATTAAGTAAAGAAGAAGAAAATTTACTAGCTAATTATTCAGAAATTCTTTATGCACCTAAAAATATATATGATATGTTAACAAATGCAGAATTTAAGTTTGGAACATTAATTGATGAAGAAGGAAAAGAAGTAGAGTTGACAGATACCACATATTCTATATATATAAGAAGTAAAAATCAAAATGTAAGAAAGCAAGCATATGATTTAATCTTTAAGAAATATAGTGAATTTATTAATACCATCACAGAAATGTATCTAACAAATGTGAAACAAACAGCTATTACTGCCAAACTAAGAAATTACAAATCTTCATTAGATGCAGTAACTGACGATGATGAAGCAAGTATAAAAGTATATGATACATTAATGGAAGGTGTCTATAAAGGATTGAATGCAAATCATGAATATATGGCATTAAAAAGGCAATTATTACAATTAGAAGAAATGCATATGTATGATATATATGTAAATCCATTTACAAGAAGTGGAGATAAAACGCCATTTGAAGAAGCTAAAAAGATTGTAAAAAAAGCTTTGTCTATATTAGGAAAAGAATATGGAGATATGCTAGAACATGCTTTTGAAAATCATTGGATAGATGTGTATGAAAAAACAAATAAACAAACAGGTGGATATAATTTAGGTGTTTATGGTTCACATCCCTTTATTCTAATGAACTATATTGGTGATGAAAATGATGTTAGAACAGTTGCTCATGAATTAGGACATGGTATGCATGCATATTATTCAAACCAAAACCAAAATATTTTTGATGCAGATTATACCATTATGGTGGCTGAAGTAGCATCAACTGTAAATGAAATTTTATTAACAGAATATCAACTTAAGAATGAAACAGATAAAAAGAAAAAAGCAGAAATTATATATGAATTACTAGAATTAATAAAAGGAACATTCTATACACAAGCTATGTTTGCCGAATTTGAGAAAGAAGTTCATGAAAAAGTAGAAAATGGAAATATGATGTCTTCTGAAGACTTGAATACGATTTATTATACATTAAATCAAAAATATATGGGAGAATCTGTTACTTTAGGAGAAAATAGTAAATATGGTTGGGCTAGAATTCCTCATTTTTATAGAGATTTTTATGTATATAAATATGCAACAGGAATATCAGCAGCCATTTGTATTGCAACAAAAATCATGAATAAAGAAGATGGATATGTAGAAAAATATATTCAAATGTTAAGTCAAGGTTGTACCAAAAAATCAATAGATCTTTTGAAAATGGTAGATGTTGATTTAGAAGATATACACACTTATGAAGTAATTGTCCAATTTTATAAAAATAAAATTGAAGAGTTAAAAAGTTTGCTATAGAAAGGGTATTTACACTATATGAAAAATAAAAAAATGAAAAAAGAAGAAATAAAGAATGAAGAAATCAATAGACCAATAGAAAAAAATCAACATGAGGAAAATAATGAAACACAAAATCAACCCAAGCTAAAAAAGAAAAGAACAATTAATGGGATTAGTATATGGAGAATTTTAGCATATTTCATTATTTATAGTGTATTAGGATATATCATAGAAACCATATATGGTATGATAACCAAAGGGGTATGGGAAAGTAGACAAAGCTTTTTATATGGACCATTTTGTGGTATTTATGGTTTAGGTGCTGTTGTTATGATTATTTGCTTACACAAATTCCCTAGAAAATTTAATACATTATTTATAGGCGGATTTATTGTAGGTTCTATTATAGAATATGTAGTCAGTTTTGTTGGCGAAATGTTATTAGGCGTAAAATGGTGGGACTATTCTAATATGCCACTAAATTTAAATGGAAGAATTTGTGTATATTTTTCTGTGTTCTGGGGATTTTTAGGAATTTATTTAATTGCTTCTTTAAATCCAAGAGTGGATAAAGTTATTGATTGGATAAAAAGTAAATTTAAAACTTATAAAGCCTTAAAGACATTTGTTATGACAGTATTCATTTTATTAATGATAGACTGCGTTTCTACTGGATTTGCAATTGAATTCTTTTTAGTAAGAATGATTGTTCAAAATGATATAGATGTTGATAAAAAAGAATTAGTAATAGAACAATATGACAAAATTTATGGAAATGAAAAATTATCAGAATTTATTTATCAATTTTGGGGAGATAAAAAGATGATTAGAACATTTCCAAATCTAAAAATCAATGATAAAAATGGAAACATTGTCTACATGGATAGTTTACTTGATATACAACCATATTATTTAAGAGTGCATGACAAAAATAATAAAAATAATGAAGAAGTAGAAGCAGACATTAAAGGTGAATAGCTAATTATTAGCCAAATGAATGATTTAAAAAATATTCATTTGGCTAGGATTTTGTTATAATAAATTTATAAAAAGAAATATAAATTACCATTGCTAAAATATGTTAGCAATGGTATAATAATTTTGATGTATTATGTAGAAAAAATGATATTAAAATTCTATTTTAGATATATCAAAGGAGGAACTAAAATGATGAATAATACAATGAAAAAATTTATATCAATTTTAATGATTATCATGATGATATTACCAATTGGTCTACCTGTCATATCAAAAGCAGTAGATACTGGAACATTATCAACTTCGCAGGAAGATTATCCACTTAATATAACATTAAATAGAGATGAAACCAATCCTAATGTAATTCATATAACAGCAACAGATACAGAAAGTAATATTATAGCTTTAAAATATGTACATCAATATATTGAAACAGATAATATAGGATATTTTGAAGAGGAGCATGAGGATATTTATACCTTTGATATAACACCAGCACAAACAATTGAGGAATCCTTTGAACTAAATGGTTATGGAAGTTATACGGTTTATGCTAAAGATGAAAAAGGATATATGTTTTTATCAAGGGTAACGGTAAATGATCCAAATGATATGCCACAAATTGCATTGACAAAAGAGGTAGAAAATCCTTTGATTTTAAATATTGATGTAACAAGCAATAGAAATACAATAACAAAATTAAAAATTGCTAAAAAAGAACATATAAATGACAATATTGATTTTAGTATAGAGGGTACAGATATAGACTTCGTGGAGAGTAATCATGTATCTGTAAGATATACAGGAATTACAGAAGAAGGATTATATGTCGTTTATGCAGAAGATAGTGAAGGAAACAAATCAGCACGTGAAATTTATGTAGCAAAGAAAAATACACCGATTTCAGCAGAGATTACAAATGCAACAAATACAAGAGAAGTTAATTTACATATAACAGATGCCATTTGTAATATTATTTCAGTTAAAGTAGCAAAACTTTCTGATATTGGAGAAGATTATAATAAATTTGATACAATTGATGGATTACCAATTACCGAAGGACAAACAGTTGATTTGAGCTATACAGCTCCAGAGAATGACACGTATATTTTTTGCATAGAAGATGAGGCCGATTATAGACTAATCACACAAAAAAGAATTACTACAGAAGAAAATGTAATGAATGTAACAATAGAACAAGATGAAAATTCTCCTAAAAATTTAACAATAACGGCTACAAATACAATATGCAATATTGTTGAAATGAAAGTAGCTATAGGAGATAACATTGATTTAGACTATTTTGAAAATAATGGAGAGTCTATTTCAATAGAACCAGGAAAAGAAGTGGTTGGAAAGTATACCGTTCAAGAAAATTGCACAATGAATGTATATGTGAAAGATGAACAAGGATATGCCTATATGTATACGAAAAATCTTATAGGTATTGATGAGCCAGACCCAGAACCAAGTGAGGCACCAACCATTACACTTACACAGAATACAGAAAATCCAAAACAAATTGATGTAAATGTTCAAGCAGATAATGCTAATGTTGATGAAGTAAAATGGGCAAAAGGAGAACAAAACACAACATATTTTAAAACAAATGGAACACGAATTGGGCAAGACAAGGTAGGTGTATCGATTCGTACAGAATTTGTAATTGATTCTATTGGAACATATACCGTATATGCAAGCGATGACAATGGTAATGAAACTGTAAAAACAATCGAAATTACAAATATAGATGAAACACCATCAACAGAAGAAGATACAACACCACCAGAAGTAAATGAGGTTGAAAATAATGGTATTTATAATCATTCTGTTACCCCAACAGTTGTAGATGAACATTTAGCAGAAATATATTTAACAAGAGATGGAAAAGCGGTAGAAGATTATCAAAATGGAGATACCATTGAAGATGAAGGTACATATGTTTTAAATGCCGTAGATGAAACAGGAAATGAAGTGGTTATAAAATTTGTGATTGATAAAACAGCTCCTGAGATGACAATTAATCAAAAAAACACAGATAATGAAAATGTTGAAATATCTTTTTCAATTTTAGATAACCTTACAAACGTTAATCAGGTAAAAGTAGCACAAGGACAACAAACAATAGATTATTTTGAAAATGAAGGACAAGAATTAACACTTCAAAAAGAGGAAAATTCTGCTTTGGCAGTTATTAATGTTATAGAAAATGGAACTTATACAGTATATGTTGAAGATGAAGCAGGAAATGCTAAAATAGAAGTATTTGAAGTAACAAGTATTACAGAAGAACCAGAAATTAATGATACAACACCTCCAACAATTCAAACAACAGAGGAAAGTATTGATGAGAATGAATCTATAAAAGTAACAATTCATGTAACAGATACACAATCTCAAATTAAAACAATAAAAATAGTTAATGGAGAGCAAAATGCAGATTATTTTGAAAGTGCAGGAACTACACTTCAAATGAAGACTGACGATAAATCAGCAGAAGCAGCAGTTATGATTACAGAAAATGGAACTTATACCATTTATGCCGAGGATGAACGAGGAAACAAGACAGTAAAAGTGATTACTATTACAGACATTGTAACACCAGAACCAACTCCAGACCCAGATCCTGAACCTGAACCTGAGCCTGATGATACAATACCACCTACGATTACAGGAGTACAGGATGGTATGACATATGAGACAGAAGTAATACCTAGAATAGAAGATGAAAATTTAGCAAGTGTGACATTGACAAGAGGCGGTAATGTTGTAGAAGATTATCAAAATGGAGATACGATTTCTGAAAATGGTACCTATGTATTAACAGCAATAGATGAAGCAGGAAATCAAACAGTTGTAAAATTTACGATAAATATTAAAGAAGATGATAATGATGATGATAACAATAATACAAACACCAATACAAATACAAACACGAGTAATAACAATACAAGTACAGATGATAACACAACGAATACAGACAATAATGACAATAATACCACAGATAATACAAACAATAATGGTAATACAAATCATAACAACATAAATGATGACTCTAATAATCATCAACAAAATGCAATTAACAATTCAGGAAGAAATAATAGTTCTACAAGTAATTCAAAATTACCTTATGCGGGAATTGGAAATGTATTAATGATTGGTATTGTTATAACAGGTGTTGTTGCTATATTTACATATATCAAATATAGAAGATATAAGATATAAAATATTTAATAATAAAATGAAGATTTCTATAAAATAAAAAAGAGAAAAGATTTGAAACGGTTTTATTCGAATTTTTTCTCTTTTTTGTATATTTTTAAAAACATAAAAAAAGATTACGAACAGATAATCTCCCTTCATATTGTATTTTGGCATAAAATGTGATATAAATAATATGTTAAACTCATTAGTAAAAAGAAATAAAAAATTAGAAAATAAAGTTTTTTGTAATAAAGGTGATGTGGAAAAAGCTAAAAGGAGGAGAAGATATGTTCAAATTACATTCAGAATATAAGCCAACAGGCGATCAACCAAAAGCAATTGAATATCTAAGTAAAGGCATAGAAGAGGGAAAGAAATTCCAAACACTTCTAGGTGTTACAGGTTCTGGAAAAACCTTCACAATGGCAAATATCATTCAAAAAGTACAAAAACCAACCCTTGTTTTAGCACATAATAAGACATTAGCAGGACAACTTTATTCCGAATTCAAAGAGTTTTTTCCAGAAAACAATGTTGAGTATTTTGTTAGTTATTACGACTATTATCAACCAGAAAGCTATATTCCACAATCAGATACCTATATCGAAAAAGATTCTTCTGTGAATGATGAAATTGATAAACTGAGACATTCAGCAACATTATCTTTATTTGAAACAAGAGATGTCATTATCGTTGCTTCTGTTTCTTGTATTTATGGTTTAGGAGACCCAGAAGATTATCAAGAAATGATGTTATCCTTAAGACCAGGTATGCAAAAGGGAAGAGATGAAGTTTTAAGAAAATTAATTACGATGCAATATACTAGAAATGAAATTGATTTTCAAAGAGGAACTTTTAGAGCCAAAGGAGATATTGTTGAAATTTATCCATCTGACCAATCGGAATCTGCTATTAGAGTAGAATTTTGGGGAGATGAAATTGAAAAATTAGTAGAAATTAATCCATTAACTGGAAAGACGATTGGAACGAGAAGACATGTTTTAATTTCTCCAGCATCTCATTATGTAACGACAAAAAGCAAAATGGAAAGAGCAATTGTGACCATAGAAGAGGAATTAGAAGAAAGAATCAAATATTTCAAAGATCATAACAAATTGATTGAGGCACAAAGAATAGAAGAGAGAACAAATTTTGATATTGAAATGATGAAAGAAACAGGATTTTGCTCAGGGATTGAAAACTATTCTAGACATATTAGTGGCAGAAAACCGGGAAGCCCTCCATATACATTATTTGATTATTTTCCTAAAGATTTCTTGTTATTAATTGATGAATCTCATGCAACTATCCCACAAGTAAGAGCTATGTATAATGGAGATCATTCAAGAAAAGAATCTTTAGTAAAGTATGGATTTCGATTGCCTTCTGCATTTGATAATAGACCTCTAACATTTGAGGAATTTGAGAAAAAATTAAATCAGGTAGTATTTGTTAGTGCTACACCAGGTGATTATGAAAAAGAACATAGTAAGGAAAATATTGTAGAACAAATTATTAGACCAACTGGATTATTAGATCCAAAAATTGAAGTAAAACCAGTAACCAATCAAATAGATGATTTATTAGAACAAATTCGTCTTAGAGTAGAAAAAAATGAAAGAGTTTTGGTAACAACATTAACAAAGAAAATGGCAGAAGACTTGACTGATTATTTAAAAGGATTAGATATCAAAGTAAACTATATGCATTCTGACACAAAAACACTAGAAAGAATGGAAATTATTCGAAAATTGCGATTAGGAGAATTTGATGTTTTGGTTGGTATCAACTTATTAAGAGAAGGGTTAGATATTCCAGAGGTATCTTTAGTTGCCATACTAGATGCAGATAAAGAAGGATTTTTACGTTCAGAAAGATCTTTAATTCAAACGATAGGAAGGGCAGCGAGAAATACAGATGGTACAGTGATTATGTATGCAGATGAATTAACAGAAAGTATGGAAAAAGCCATTTCAGAAACAAACAGAAGAAGAAGAATTCAAGAAGCATATAACAAGGAACATCATATAACACCAAAAACCATTAGAAAATCTGTACATGATTCTATTAGAGTAACCATTACAGATGATATAGGAGTAGAATACAAACTAGAAAAAGAAGAAGATATCAAAGATACCATTACAAAATTGACAGATGAAATGTTAAAATATGCAGCTGAAATGGAATTTGAAAAAGCAGCTGAATTACGTGATAAAATAAAAGAATTAGAAAAATTAATTGAAAATAATTAAATAAAATACAATAAAAAAGTCCCTGGAAATTTCCAAGGGGAATTTATATATACTATTAAATAGCGAAATAGTCAAAAAAATAGAGGTGTGACCTCTATTTTTTTAGGCTTTCTTAAACGCATGCCTTTCTTATAAATTAGAATTATCCTCATGATTATTTGTTGGTGATTCGTCTTGTGGTTTTTCAGAAATATTAACAACTCCATCACCTTGATATGTACTTGCAGTTGAAACATTTCCTTTTCCAACATATTCTGCCTTACTAAATCCAAGAATCATATAGAAAATCGTTGGTAAGAATAATAAACCAATGGTGTATCCAACATCTTTTCCAAATGCTTTGGCTAAAGAATTACATTGATAGATAGTAATACCTAAACAAACAATCCATCCAATAAAAGGAATAATACCTGCTAGATATCCAAAGATAATCCATGGTGAAAGCCCAGAAATTCTAAATAAAATTACTATGTTATAAATTGGTATAATACATTTCCAACCTTTTTCACCAGCCTTTGTGAAAACTTTCCACATTCCAGCTAATTGTATGATAGCAACAACCAATCCAACAACTAAAATAATACCTAGAAAAGCTCCTAAAATAGCTCCTAGTCCTGTTGCAGCAGCGGTTTCTGGTGCATATCCATAATCATAATAGTCATAATAACTTGGATAAGAAGAGTAATAATCATAATATCCCATAAATTTATCCCCCTTTCATATACTTCATAATTAAATTTTCACATTTTTCGACAAAAAAGTCAATATAAAATAGAAAAAAACTTGTATAAAAAATGTTCGTCTGATATAATCTATGTAATTACCTAATAATAATATACGAGGAGGTATTAAAATGAGTGAAAACAAATGTCAATGTGGCAGTCCTAAAAGGGACGAATTTATGCAAAAATTATTTGACGAATACTTACCAATTAAAGATAATTTAATTCAAATGTTAAATGAGGTGCAAGAGCATTATGGATATATTCCACAAAATGCACAAATAGAACTTTCAGAATTTTTAAATATTCCAATGGCAGAGATTTATGGAGTCATAACTTTTTATTCGAGATTTACCCTAAAACCGAAAGGAAAATATAATGTTGCAGTATGCTTGGGAACGGCATGTTATGTAAAAGGTTCTCAAAAAATTATGGATAGATTAAAAGAAAGATTGAAAATTGAGTCAGGTGAAACAACAAAAGATGGACTATTTTCTATTGAAGAAACGAGATGTGTTGGCGCATGTGGTTTAGCACCAGTATTTACGGTAAATGGTGAAGTGTATGGAAAAGCAACTGTTAAAAAATTGGATGAAGTGTTAGATGAAATTATAAACAGCAAGGAAAATAAATAAAAAATAATCAATTAAAACAATTTGAAGTTATTGGACTTTCTAAAATTAGTAAAATTT
Organism: uncultured Eubacteriales bacterium; assembly: GCA_949288095.1. GTDB lineage: Bacteria > Bacillota > Clostridia > TANB77 > CAG-508 > CAG-269. The sequence goes on along the minus strand of CASEIX010000056.1, from coordinate 1,663 downwards.
CCCAATATTATATAAAAGAAAGTATAAAAATTCATTTTGATTGAAAATGTCCCAAACAGAAACGTCCCCAATGGGACAAAAGGAGGAAAGTATGAAAAATCTAGAAGAAATTCACAAAATAAGAGAAGAAAAAAGAAAAGAATTAGATTTAAGAGTTAATACAAAAGCAGATACTAGAGAAAAACATATTTTAGTTTGTCATGGTACAGGTTGTACTTCTTCAAAATCACCTGAAATTTTAGAAAATTTTAGAAGAATTTTAAAAGAAAAGAATATCACTAATGTAAGAGTGATTAAAACTGGTTGTTTTGGTCTTTGTGCAAAAGGTCCAATTGTTATTATAAGACCAGAGGACACTTTTTATGCAATGGTAACACCAGAAGATTGTGAAGAAATTATTGAAACACATATTGTAAAAGGTGAAAGGGTAGAAAGATTACTTTGCAAAGATATTGATGGAACGGTTGTCAATAGTTTAGATGAATTAAACTTTTATAAAAAGCAAAAGAGAATTGCTCTTAAAAATTGTGGTGTTGTCAATCCAGAAGAAATTGATGAATACATAGCATTTGATGGATATAAAGCATTGGAAAAAGTATTAAAAGAAATGACACAAGATGAAGTCATTGATGTGATAAAAGATTCAGGTCTAAGAGGTAGAGGGGGAGCAGGATTCCCAACAGGTAAGAAATGGGAGCTTACAAAGGCATCAGAAGGAGACCAAAAATATGTAGTTTGTAATGCTGATGAAGGTGACCCAGGAGCATTTATGGATAGAAGTATCTTAGAGGGAGATCCACATTCTGTATTAGAAGCTATGACAATTGCAGGATATGCTATTGGTGCCAATAAAGGCTATATTTATGTTAGAGCGGAATATCCAATTGCGGTTCAAAGATTAAAAATTGCAATAGATCAAGCAAGAGATTATGGATTATTAGGAGAAAACATCTTTGATACAGATTTTAGTTTTGATATCGAAATTCGATTAGGAGCAGGAGCTTTTGTCTGTGGTGAAGAAACAGCATTACTAGAATCTATTGAAGGAAAAAGAGGGCAACCAAGAGTAAAACCACCATATCCAGCACAATCTGGATTATGGGGAAAACCAACATTAATTAATAATGTAGAAACCTATGCGAATATCGCACAAATTATTTTAAATGGAGCCAAATGGTATTCTTCAATTGGAACAGAAACTTCAAAAGGAACAAAAGTATTTGCTTTAGGTGGAAATGTCAATAACATTGGATTAGTAGAAGTACCAATGGGAACCACCTTAAGAGAAATTATTTACGATATTGGTGGAGGAATTCCAAATGGAAGAGACTTTAAAGCAGCACAAACAGGAGGTCCTTCAGGTGGATGTATTCCAAAAGAACACTTAGATACGCCAATTGATTATGAATCTTTAAAAGAAATTGGTTCTATGATGGGATCTGGTGGATTAATTGTTATGGATGATACCAAATGTATGGTAGCCTTAGCAAAATTCTATCTAGACTTTACTGTAAGTGAGAGCTGTGGTAAATGTACACCTTGTAGAATTGGAACAAAAAGAATGTTAGAAATATTAGAAAGACTATGTAATGGTGAAGGAGACGAACTAGATATCTATAAACTAGAAAAACTAGCAGCTAATATCCAAAAGGCAAGTATATGT
>CASEIX010000055.1 GCA_949288095.1 uncultured Eubacteriales bacterium | reverse complement strand
TTTCTTTTTTATATTCTTCAACTATTCCTTTTATATCTTTAATACTTTCATTTTTAGCTATTTCATAACGAGTTATGACTCCTTGAATTTTCATGGGTTTGTTGCTATATCTATTTCTTATTTCTATTTCTCCCAACTCTGCTTTACAAACTTTTTTACCCAATTGTTTTAAAATTAATTATGCTATATATTCAGCATAATGGTTAGCATATTGCTTATTTTTTTTATATTTAGAATTATATCCTGATTCAGATTTAAAGTGCCACGAAGATAGTTCTAAATTCTTCTTATCTCTATGAAACATATCAACATGTATCTTATTATCAATTAACCTGATCTCTGGTTTTATAGAATCTTTGATAAAATAACCATTTTCGCGTTTTAAATTGTACCCCTTGTCAAGGACATTTAAGAAAAAGGGATAAATATTTTTTCTGGTAAATATTGTATATTTTTATTTTAATGGATATATTCCTGTTTTTATATATTCGTAGTATTCATTAGGTGATAATTTTGCTAAATTCCATTGATATCTTTCATTGTTATAATAATCCATCCAGTCATCTATAATATTTTTTACTTCTTCAAATGTCTTACAATTACTTAAGTCAATTTCATCTTTCATATGCCCGAAAAAGCTTTCCTGTGGTGCGTTATCCCAACAATTTCCTTTTCTTGACATTGATTGTCTTAACTTTTTATCTTTCAATAGTTGTATAAAGCTACAGCTTGTGTAATGACAACCTTGATCACTATGTATTATTGTTTCTGTTGTTATATCAATTCCATGTTTTTCTATTAATATATTTACTGTTTCTAATACAAAATCAACTTCTAATGAATCACTTAAAACATATGATAATATTTGTTTAGTAAATGCATCAAGTATTGTAGATAAATAGCAGAATTTTCCATTATATGGTATATATGTTATATCTGTTAATAATATTTTTCTTGGTCCATATGCAGTAAATTCTCTATTTACTAAATTATCTGCTACATTACTCGTTTTTAGAGCTTTAGCCATTCTTCTATATGGATTTGCTTTCCTTATTGGGCATACCAAATTATACTTTTTCATCAACCTTCTAATCTTTTTTAGATTCATTACTATTGGCTCTTCTTGATGGATTAAATTCATATATATGCCCTTAGCACCTTTATTGTAGCCTCTATGTGTATATGCTTTAAGTATTATTTCAAAATCTGCTCTGTCTTTTATTTCTTGTTCTTCTCTATGTTTTGAAGCTTTTACCCATCTGTAATAACCTGATCTTGATACTCCTGCTATTTCACAAAGCATTGATATATTCAGCATATTGTTTTCTTTAGATACAACTTCATGGATTATTTCAAATTTATTTTTTTCTGTTTCCATGATTATTGCCTCCGTTTTGTATTGGCTTCTTTGATAATTTTTTTTAGAAACTCTACTTCCTGTTTTAAATACAAAACTTCGTGTTGCATTTGTGCAAATGATTCAGGTGTAAATTCTTCTTGGCTAACAATATTCATTCTTCTCTCGCGACATTCTCCTTCTGAAAATCCATTCCCTGATAATGCTTGCTTTTTTATTCTTTGGACAAGGCTATCAATTTGTTTTTGTTCAAACATTTTTAAGTCATATCCTAATTCCATTAAAATCTTTCTGGGTGCCATACCTGCTTGATATTTTGTCCAAAAAACCTTCTTAAATTCTGCTGTAAAATACAATTTATTGTCTGTTACTTTAAACGTATATTGATTTTTCCTTAATATTTGTTTATCTTTTTTTGTGTATTTTTTCATATTTCCCTCCAATAGATATTTTTATTATATATCAATATCTATCAAAAGAAAATATTTTCCTTTTTCTTGTGTCTACTTTTTAGGTTTTTATACCTTTTTCTTATGCACACAATATTGGGTACCCTTTTTCTATTGTGTCCACATCTATGGGTATATTATAACCTCTTTCTTTTTCACCTCTATTTTTCTGTCCTTTTTTCATTAAGCTTTTTT
>CASEIX010000054.1 GCA_949288095.1 uncultured Eubacteriales bacterium | reverse complement strand
TTAATTTGTAGTCGTTTGTATATCTTGGCTCTTTTCCTTCATGTATTACTGCTATTTTTAGTTCTATTCCGTTTTTCTTCTTTTTACCTTTTTTCTTTTTGAAATGTTTTACTTTATATTTTTTCTTTCCTTTGTGTTTCTTTGATTTCTGTTTTTTTACATATATTCCATCATGTTCACAAAATATATATTGACTTTCTTTCTCTCCTTCTATTTTTCCTTCTTCATACAATTTTATTTTTTCTTTTTCTATTTTCTTTATTTTTTCTCCTAGTTTTAATACTATATTTCTTACTGCTGTGTGTGATATTGTATTGTCTGTATCTTCTGATATTGTTTTTGCTGTTTCTCTATATGATTTCTTTGTTATTTCTCTTGCTACCATTTCCACTATTCCTTGTGAATACAATCCAAAATCATTTATTTCTAACAATTCATCTAAAAGATATATCGTTTTACAGTTACCATTTATTACCATCTTATATCTTCTTCTTGCTATTGGTATTTCTCCTAATTTTGTTTTTATGGTTGTTGGCTGAAAGTCTTTTGGTACAAAAATCTCTTTATCTCTGTAATCTAATATTAATTTATCCAACATTCGTAAATCTTCTTGTATTATTTCTCTTCCTAATTTCATCATTTCTTTAAAAATATTTTCTTCTAAACTCTTGAAATTAACTTTTTCATTTGATAACATATTCATAAACAAAAGCACCTCGTATTCTTTTTTGTTTGTGGTTAAACAAATTATATACTTAGTGCTTTTGTTTTTCTATATTTTTTCAAAATTTTTTATATCTATTTTCCCCAGATTATTTAACTCATATTAATGCCACATCTAATATCATCATAATCACAAAACCAACTGCTACACCAATTGTTCCAATATTTGAATGCTCTCCTTCTTGTGATTCGGGAATCAATTCTTCTACAACAACATAAATCATTGCTCCTGCCGCAAAAGCTAATAAATATGGTAATATTGGTACAATTGTATTCGTTAATAGTATAGTTATGATAGCTGCAACTGGCTCAACAATTCCGGACAATGTTCCATACATAAACGCTTTTAACTTAGACACCCCTTGGGTTCTTAATGGCATAGATATAATAGCACCTTCTGGAAAGTTTTGGATTGCTATGCCAATTGCTAAACTAATTGCACCCGCTAGACTAATTCCTACATTTCCTATCATAGCTCCCGCTAATGTCACTCCCATAGCCATCCCTTCTGGGATATTATGAAGTGTTACAGCAAAAACAAGCATAGTCGATTCTTTTATTTTCGCTTTAATTCCTTCTGGTTTATCTGTATGTAAATGTAAATGTGGTATGATACTATCTAAAATCAATAAAAAACCAATTCCTAATAGAAATCCAATAACTGCTGGTAACCATGAAATTTCATGTTGTTCTATTGCCATTTCCATAGATGGCATGAGTAATGACCAAATAGATGCTGCCATCATGACACCTGCTGCAAAACCAATTAATAATTTTTCTACTGTTTTATGAATCGATTTTTTCATAAAAAATACCATTGCTGAACCTAAAAGTGTTCCTAAAAATGGTATGAGCAATACAACTAACATATTTCCACTCAAATCCATACGCCTCTTTTCTTATTCTTCTTTATTGTTTTGGTCTATATGTCAAAATATTACTTACTGCTTCTGGTCTAACTGGTGACATTAAGATTTTTCCTGTTCCTCTATAGACATTGACAAATCCTTCTCCTGCCACTGCTGAACCTAATAAACTTCTAGTAGATTTTTCTACTGTAAAATCTAATGTATCAGACCATGCAATTGCCATATTACCATCGATTTTTATTTGGTCATTTTGTAATTCTATTTCGATTAACTCTTCTCTTGGAACTGGACTCTCTAAAACTGCAATTCCTTGTCCTGATAATTTTAAATTGAATAATCCTTCTCCACCTAATACTGCAGAAGATAAATTACTTCTCATAACAACATTTGTATTTAAACTTGCTTCACAAGCTAAGAATAAACCATCTTCTAGTACCATACTACCATTCCAAGCTCCAACATCTTCTAATAAAATATAGTTATATGTTGGCTCTAATGCTAATAATCCTGTTCCATGATATTTGGGTTTTACTGTTGATTCACTTGTTACACTTCCCTTTATTGCTTTTCCTAAGAAATCTCCCACACCTTTTACATTTGTTTTTGACTCTATATTTCCAGCCATCCATTGCATTGCTCCGCTACTGGTCACATATTCATCACCTTGTAATTGAATCACAACTTGTCTTCTTTTTACATTCATTTTGGCTGCAAAATATTCTGACATAGCTGTCAGTTTATTAACACTCACATCTCTTTGAAATTCTACTACTGAAATATTTCCCTTTCGTTCTATAATTTTTACATCATCATTATCAAATAAGTTCTTAACTGAAATCATAAAAATACCTCCTTCTATTTTTTCAAACTCATTATATACAGAACTCCTATATTTTTACAATATATTATAAAATTTTTTTATATTTTTTTATCAATTTGTTTTATTTCTATTTTCTTGTGGTATAATGATAAATGAATTTTAACAAAAGAAAGGGAGATGATTGTACTCATGTCAAATACTAAGGAGGAAGTAAACGTATCAAAACTCTATGGTCAAGAGTGTTTACTATCCAAAAAAGATTTTATCAAGAAATACAAGATTAAAGAAGAAACCGGTCTAAGTTCTCAAGAAGCTGAATACAAATTAAAACAATTAGGACCCAATATCATTAGACAAGCCAAACCAAAAAGATGGTATCATTACTTTTTTGAAAGTTTGTTTACACCTTTTAATTTAATTTTATTAGGAATTACTCTACTTTTGTGCTATACAGATGTTATCTTACCAGAAACACCTAGTTATGCCAATATTATTGTTATTGCTATTTTAGTTGCTGCTAGTACTTTATTAGACTTTGTTGAAATATATCGTTCTAATAAAGCAGCCGGTAAATTAAAAGAATTGGTTGCAACTACTTGTCATGTTTTAAGAGATGGTAAAGAATTGCAAATTCCTATAAAAGATGTAACTCTTGGTGATATCGTTATTCTTACTGCTGGTAGTATGATTCCAGCTGATTTAAGAATTATAGAAGCAACTGATTTATATGTTGGACAATCTTCTTTAACTGGAGAATCTGAGGCCGTAAAAAAATTAGTTGAAACAGAAGTAAATCCTGAAGATTTAGATAGTATTGCTGATTTAGACACTATTTGTTTTATGGGAACCAATGTTATTTCTGGTAGTGCAAAAGGTGTTGTCATTAAAACAGCAGATTCTACGTATTTTGGAAAAATTGCTCATACCCTAACAACTGGCAAGCCAAAAACAGCTTTTCAAAAAGGGATTGAAAGTATTAGTAAATTATTAATTCGTTTTATGCTAATCATCATTCCTATTGTCTTTATCCTTAATTTTTCAAAACATAGTATTGTAACTGCCTTTACTTTTGCAGTAGCCATTTCTATTGCGATTACGCCTCTACTACTTCCGGTTATTTTATCTTCTTGTTTATCAAAAGGTGCAGTCAAAATGTCTAAGAAAAAAACAATTGTAAAGAAACTAGATGCCATTCAAAATTTTGGTGCTATGAATATTTTATGTACAGATAAAACAGGAACATTAACAGAAGATAAGATTGTTCTAGAAAAATATTTAGATATAAAAGGTGATGAAGATCTTGGTGTTTTAAAATATGCTTATTTAAATGCAAGTCTTCAAACTGGTTTAAGAAGTAATATTGATGAAGCTGTTATTAATCGTGGTAAAGAATATAATATGCCAGAATTAACTAGTAAGTATATAAAAATAGATGAAATACCTTTTGATTTTTCTCGTAGACGTTTATCTATCGCCGTAAAAAATGAAGAAGGTAAAGATGAATTAATTACAAAAGGTGCCGTAGAAGAAATTTTAAATATTTCTACTTCTGTAGAATATAGAGGTGTGGTTTCCCCTCTAACTAAAGAAATTAAAGAAAATATACAAAGAATTAGTAAAAACTTAAATAAAGAAGGTTTAAGAGTCATTGCTGTTTGTAAAAAATATAGTAATGAACCTGGTTATGATTTTGAAGTAAAAGATGAAAAAAACATGATATTAATTGGTTTCATTGGCTTCCTAGATCCACCTAAAGAAAGTGCAAAAGAAGCTGTTGAAAGGATGAATAAAGCTGGTATTCGTGTAATTGTTCTAACCGGTGATAATGCTGAAGTTACAAAATGTATTTGTGACAAAGTTAATATCAAATCTAAGCATATCATTTTGGGAAGTGAATTAGATAAATTATCTGATGTAGCCGTTCATAGATTAATTAAGAAAAATAATATTTTTGCAAAATTATCTCCTATTCAAAAAGCAAGAATTGTAAGGCTTTTAAAAGAACAAGGAAATGTTGTGGGATATATGGGAGATGGAATTAATGACAGTCCTTCCCTAACCAATTCAGATGTTGGTATTTCAGTAGATACGGCTGTGGATATTGCAAAAGAATCTGCTGATATTATCTTACTAGAAAAAGATTTAAATGTCTTATTAGATGGTGTAACAGAAGGAAGAAAAACATTTGCAAACTTAATGAAATATATCAAGATGGCAACAAGTTTCAACTTTGGTGAAGTATTATCTGTTATTGTCGCAAGTGTTGCTTTACCATTTTTACCTGAAACACCAATCCAATTATTAGTAGAAGGTTTATTATATGATTTTGGACAAATGACCCTTCCTTTTGATGATGTAGATGAAGAAATTGTACGAAAACCTAAAAAATTAGATATCAAGAGTTTAAAACATTTTATGTTATTTATGGGACCAGTTAGTTCTATCTTTGACTTAATTGTATTTGCTTCTTTATGGTTTATTTTTGGCGTTAGAGAAGCTGCTCTTTTCCAAACCATTTGGTTCTCATATAGTATTGTTTCAAACTTAGTAGGAATGCATATTATTAGGACAGCAAAAATACCATTTATACAAAGTAATGCCAATAAAATGGTATATTTCTCTTCTATCTTATTAATATTAGTAGGTATTATCGTACCATTTACACCTTTCGGAAGTTTTATTGGATTAGTTCCACTTGCTGGTCAATATATTGCATTAATCTTTATTGTAACCTTCCTATATTGTATTTTAGCTATGTTTGCGAAAAAGGTTTATATCAAGAAATATGGTGAATGGATTTAATGAGAATGTATCAAAAGGGACAGAACTTGAAATAAGTTCTGTCCCTTTTAACTATTTTTTGTTCTTTTTTTGGGCACGTCTAGCATGTCCCCAGCATTCTTCCTTCTTTTTACTCTTTATATCTATATTCTTCTATTACATTTCCATCAACATCTTTTATCACAATGTCTTTTTCCTCTATCATGGCATAACTATGTGGTGTGTTTTCTTTTGGTAACGAAATAGAACCAGGATTTACAAACAATTGATTATCATATTTTTTAATAAAACATGTATGGAAATGTCCATAAAACATAATATCAAAATCTTCTGTTGGTACATTATCTATATTATATTTATGCCCATGTGTAAAGAACATATTTTTTCCATTAATTTTTTCTAATATATGTTCTTTTATATCAAATTCAGAAACCATTTGATCTACTTCTGCATCACAGTTTCCTCTTACAACTTCTAGTTTATCTTTTACACTATTTAATACTTTTGTTACTTTCATTGGATCATATCCATCTGTTAATGGATTTCTAGGTCCATGATAATATAAATCTCCTAATACAATTATTTTTTCTGGTTTTTCTTTTTTTATAATTTCTTTTAATTTGTCAGCATATACACCTGACCCATGGATATCTGATACAACTAATACTCTCATAAAACTCATTCCTTTCTTCCTTCGCTAAATTTGATATGTTTTAATTCTCATATATTCTAAGATATATTATCATAAATTGCAACCCTTATATAAAAAAATAGTATCAAAAAATGACACTATTTTTATTTCTTCATCAGTAATTTACAAGTTTCAAAAAAATTTTGTTATTCCATTAATTTTTTTATATCTTCATCCTGTTTTAATTTATTAGATATGAAATGATAAGCTTGCTTATTTTGTTTCACAGCAATTTCCGCCAACTCTTTATCATCAATCAATCGTTTACTAGCATATTTGATAATAATCCCCTTATTTTCTACTGCTGCTTTTACTACTTCTCTATCATCTCTTAATTCTTCTGATGCATAATATAATGCTTGTCCATAATGTTTGCAACATTCTAACATAATATCCTTATCTCCAGCTAATTGTTCTGATGCGTAACAAATGGTCCAAGGTGCCGTTTGGATAGCTAATTGTAATACTTCTTTATCTCCTTTTAACCTTGTACTTGCAAATTCTAAGGCTTCTCCATCTTGTTTTAATGCTTCCATAACTATTTCTTTATCATCTTGCAATTCTTCTGATGCCAATTCTAAATTTTTTCCACTTTCTTTCACTGCTTGTAATATAATATCTTTGTTATTACTATTTTTTTGTATTTCTTCTATGCCCATTTTACCAAGTCCTTTCTTAATTATTTATATTATATCACTTATATCTCGAAAATCCATTTCATTCTTTTAAAGAATATATTTTTCTATATCATAAAAATTATTTTTTTCTGTCAAAACAATATCAAAATTCTTCTTATAAACTTCCAAATTTTCTGTAACATTCTTGTTTAAAAATCCTATTTTTAAAGATTTACTTTCTGGATATTCTCCCATCATGTGAATATCCTCAACTAAATCCCCTATTACAATTCTATATTCTTTTTCATCTATTTTTTCTTTTAGCATATCATCATTCAATTTATCTATATTCTTATTCAATGTATGAATAATATTATCAGAAAATTTTATCATATCTCCATTTTCGTCAAACTTTATAAAATTACCAATAATTGTTATGTTGTTATAATAACAATTGTTTTCTTTTAAAAATTGTTCTATTACATTTCCAATACCTGCTGAAAAGATAATTACTGGTATTTGATTTTCATATAATTTAGAAAGAAAATCTTTTGCTCCTTCTCTTAATTTTAGATAACTATTACTAACACAATTTTTTAGTTTTTTCCTTGTAAGATGATATGTATAATATAAATTCATAGAATTTGTATACCATTCTAACATATATTTTTCTTTTTCTTTCATATCTATCGTATAATCTAATTCTATTGGTCCATATTTTTCATAAAGCTTATTTAAATCATTAGCTATTTCCTGCCCCATTGCCTTTTTATTGGCACTAGTTGCCCAAGAGTCTTCACTATCACTTGATGTAATTGTCTTATCATAATCCATGAAAACACATATATTATCTTTATTCATTTTTTCTTTTAGTTCTCTTATTTTGGCTTCATTATTTAGATATATCATAAATTTTCTCCTTATAAATAATACTATTATAATAAATTAATCTGTTCTTCTGTTAAATTTGTTATTTTTTTGATTAATTCTATATCTAATCCTTCTTCTTTCATTTTTTTTGCTATTTTCTTTTTTTCTTCCGTCTTTCCTTCAGCTTTTCCTTCTTCCATTCCCTTTCTTCTTGCCTCATTTATTTCTGTATTATATGTTAATCTACTTCTTTCTCTGATTTCATATAACTCTCTTTCATATTCATCTGCACTCATTTGTGTTAATTGTTCTACTGCTTCTTTAATTTCTTCATTTTCATTTTTATATTCTTCCATCATTTTTTCATCGCCCCCAATTACATATAACCATTTTTCTAGCAAATCTGCCACTTTTGGTTTCTTTTTCTTAAACTTTGGTAATTCAATAATATAGTATTTTACCATGTCTGTTAAATATTCTTCCTCTTTTTCATATCCTATATTAACATATCTAATTTCTTCTGTTTTCTCATACTTTAACATGGCTAAACTTAAATATGCATTTCGTTTTACAACATTATCATTTATAATACATATAACAATTGTATCTTTTGCTTTTTTATATTCTTCTGATACTTTTATTTCTCCTGCTATTAATTTTGCATTATATACCACTAATCTTCTTTCTATGGCCGTTGTATTCCCCACTTGTAATTCAATATCTATCATTGTGTTATTATTTATTTCTGCTTTGATATCTAAGATACTTAATTTCTCCTCTATTGTTTCTTTTGGTATTTCTGGATTTTTTATTTCTATCTTTTGTATATCTATTTTTAATATTGCCTCTAATAAACTTTTTAGAATTTTTTCATTGCCACCTTTTCCAAATATCCTTTTAAATACATAATCATTTGATAATGGTAGCATATTTACTTCTTTTATTTTATTTAAGTTGCTCATGTTTTTTCTCCTTTCATTCTATCAAATTAATTTCTTTTATTCAATAAATCTATTTGAATTTATTAAATGCATTTAGAGCTTTTTGTTCATATTTTATTTATTTCTTTTTATACATGAAAAATTTATCTTTATCTTTTCTTCTCATAAACTCTATTTGTATTTATAGAAAATTTGTTTTTTTACAACATACTAATTAAGTTAAATGCCAAAAATAAGTACTTATTGGTATACAAAATATCAAAACTTCTATAATGGATTTTTAAATGAAATATAAATCTAGATATAAAAATAATTTAAAATTAATTTTTAACACAGAATACATAAATAAACTTTTTAAAATAGTTGAATAAAATATTTTATTTTTATATATATACTCGTTATTTAAGAATAAATTATAAAATTTAACTTGAATATAAATATATTTTAATAAAGGCTTACAAATAAAAAATCTCTAATTGCATTTCCATTATTTTACAACACAACTAGAGATTTTTCAATATTTTATTATTTTATTTTTCAAATGTTGGTAACCCATTAGAATCTAATTTCCAATTATATAATGTTATTCCTTTATCTATATAATCATTTCTATGTGCTTCTACATATGTATTTAACTTATCTATTATACTTTTGTCACCTTTAGAAAATGCTATAGAATTTTCATTTGCTATGACATTTTCATTTACTATGGTGTCTAAATAATAACAACTATCTAAACTTACTGCTGCTCCTCCCCATACATAATAGAAATTATAACTACTTCCACTTGGTTTTGAAATTGTTCCTAAACTACATGTATTTATGATATTTCTAGTTCTAGTATTATTTGCACCACCAATAATTCCACTTACATTTCCATATTGTCCTCCTGATATATTTCCGAAGTTATAACAATTTACTATAGTTGCAGTCCCCCCAGTATCTTTAAATTGAATAATTCCTCCTGCACTTCCACTACTTTGAATTTCTGCTAGATTACAACAATTTATAATTTCTACGCTTCCCATAGCATGGTTTACAATTCCGGCTACACTATTTCCTTCTATTTTTCCTGAAACATAAATGTTATAAAATTTCCCACCATTACACGCTCTTGTTATTCCTGATACTTGTTGTCCAGTAATATCTACTTTTGTTAAACCAAGGTTTTTAATTGTCGCTGAATATAATGAATTAAATAAACCTCCTCCATTTTGTGCTTTTTCATATAAATTTTGAATTTCATAGCTTTTTCCATCAAATATTCCTGCAAACATTAAATGACCTGACCCAGTATTTTTGCTAATTGGTACAAATCCGACTCCATTTCTATCTGTTAATAAATCTCTTAGATTTTGTGTACTATTTTCGTCTATCACATATGCTTCTTCCTCTTCATCATAATGCCATGTCATTGATAAATCAGCATATGATACTGTTGAATTAAAATTTAAGGTTTGAGTTAGTATAAAATTTTTTCCTGAAAATGTATTTCTTTCTGCTTTTTTTATTTCTCCATTTTCTATATAGTTTCCTTTTCCTCTTGAGATATTAGATAATACTACCAAATCTTCTATACAAGAAATTTCATATGGATGATCTGGACTTCCATCTAATGTTTCTCCTTCTTCTCCTATTGTAAAATCTCCTGGATTTTTATCTATCTTAATAGGATATTCTCCTTCTACATTTCCATCTTTGTCCACTATATAATATCGATTACTATCAATAAATATAACCTCAATTCCATCTCCTATATCTGTTACATTTGTTTCTCCTTCTCCTGTTTCTTTATCTAATTCACTTTGCAATTCATCCTCTTCTATATTTCCATATTTGTTATTTCCCATTGCCTGTACGGTTGCTTTTTCTACTATTTCTTTTTCATTAGCAATTTCTGTTTCTTCTTTTGCTTGTCCTGCGTTTTTTATAATTCCATTATCTCCTGTTATCGCACTTACAGTAATTCCTGCTAGGATTAATAAGATAATAATCGTAATAACTAATACTAGTAATGTAATCCCTGTTTCTTGTTTTTTTATTTTTTCCATTTAATACCTCTCTTTCTCTTATTTTTCCTTTGTTTTTAAGCCTTCTTGGTTGCTTATATTTTTCTTTTAGTTAGACACTCTAAGAAAGAAGATAGGTTGTTTAAGTATTGATGCTTATATACTTTTCATGCTTTTCTTATTTTATATAACGCTTCTTTTCTTATTATTAATTTTTTATAAATTTTTTACTTTTTTCTTGCTATATGTATTATTTATTGTTATAATTTAAACAAGAAAAAGTCCTAGAGTGTCTAACTCTAGGGATTTTTTCATTTTTATTGTTTTAAATTCAGAAAACTTTATCTTTTTTCTTTGTTGTGCTATAATGCAAATATAAATTTTATAAAGGAGCATGACAAATGAAAAACTTTTTTATTGTACTAGCAATGAAACTATTAAATATTGTATTAAAACTATTTGGAAAACATGGAGGTAATTTTTTAGGAAAAATAGCTTTTGACTGGAATCCAGAAATTTTTAAATATTTCAAAATAGATTGTCCTGTTATTGCTGTTACTGCAACCAATGGTAAGACCATGACAAATAATGCTATCGGATATGTTTTTCAAACTGCGGGAAAAAAAGTCATTAGTAATAAAGAAGGAAATAATATGGAAACTGGTATTCTTTCTACTTTATTAAAAACATGTACTTTAACAGGAAAAATTAAAGCAGATTATTTAGTTTTCGAAGTAGATGAAGGCTATGTACCAGTTGTATTTAAAGATTTTCGATTAGATACTTTAGTTATCTTAGATTTCTTTAGAGATCAATTAGATAGAAATGGTGAAGTAGAATCCTTAATTTTAAAAATCAATGATTTTCTAAAAACTTATACAGGTAATTTAATTTTAAATAATGATGATCCAAATGTTGCAAGATTAGGAATGGCAAATCCAAATAATGAAAATATCTATTATTTCCATGTAGATAAATATCCATATGCAACAGATGATATGAAAGAGGCTGGAGAGGGAAAGTTCTGTCCATTTTGTAAGACACGTTTGAAATATGAATATTATCAATATTCTCACATTGGAAAGTTTACTTGTCTTAATTGCGGATATGGTAATAATGAAATTTACAAAGAAGCAAAAAATATCAATCTTAGTGATATGACGTTTGAAGTAGATGATATTTTATATAAAATTAAATCAAATAGCATCTATATTATTTACAATTTCACCGCTGTCATTAGCTGTTGTTCTTTATATAATATTGATACAAAATATATACAAGAAGCGTTAGCAAATTTTGAATTAAATAATGGTAGATTAGAAAAATTAGTCATTAAAGATGCCCCTACGATTATAAACTTAGCTAAAAATCCAACTGGTGCCAATGTGAGTTTACGATTATTAAACGAAGATGATGATGAAAAGGAATTATTATTTGTTTTAAATGATAATAAAGCAGATGGATTTGATGTTTCTTGGATTTGGGATATTAATTTTGATAATTTAAACAATGTAAAAAGAATTGTAACTGCCGGAACAAGAGGTTATGATATTGCTATTAGAATAAAAACATCTGGATTTGATGCAAATAAAATTGAAGCTTATATAGATTTAGAACAAGCTGTAAAGGCTTTATATACTAACACAACAAAAAAATATGTTATTGCAAATTATACTTCTTTACAACCTACTAGAGCAGAAATTTTAAAATTAAAATAAGGAGATCAATCATGAAAGAATTAAAAATGCTATACCTATACCCTGATATGTTAGAATTATATGGTGATTATGGGAATATACAAGTATTAAAATATAGACTTGAAAAACGAGGATTTAACTGTATTATTGATAAATATTCTATTGGTGATGAAAAACCAGATTTTAAAAGTTATGATATCATCTTTGCAGGTGGTGGAGCCGATAATGAACAAAGTATCTTATCAGAAGATTTAATAAAATACAAGGAAGACATTAAAGAAGCTGAAAATGAAGGTGTATTCTTTTTACTAATCTGTGGTGCTTATCAATTATTTGGTAAATATTATAAAGGTGTTGAAGGAAATATCATTCCTGGTTTAGAAATATTTCCATATTATACAGAAGCTATCGCAGATAGAAAAAAAAGATGCATTGGAAATATTGTTCTTAATGTTAATTTAAATGGTCAAGAAACAAAAGTCATTGGATTTGAAAATCATGGTGGACAAACTTATGACATCCCTACTCCTTTTGGAAAAGTTTTATTTGGAAATGGAAATAAATTTGGCGATACAGAAGAAGGATTTTTTAAAGAAAATGTCATTGCTACCTATTTACATGGTCCTCTTCTTTCTAAAAATCCTGAAGTTACAGACTATATTATAAAACATTGTTTAGATAGAAAATATCAAGAAGACATTGTTCTAGAACCTTTAAATGATGAATTTGAAAATTTGTGTAGAAAACAATTGTTAGATAGATTTTTAAATATAGATAAATAACAACAGGACTACTTTTGAAAGTAGTCCTGTTGCATTTCATACGGTTATAATTTAAAATCTACTGGTTTATGCTCTTTTAGGCTTTCTTGAACATCTAAGATTCTTTGATTTGAAGAACCTCTAAATCTAAGGCTTAAATCTTTTTTATCTTCTTCAAATTTACCATCCACCACGACATCTATATATTTTAAAAGCTCTTTTGTGGTTTCGTTTTCTTTTGCCATTTTCTCCACGACTTCTTTTTCAAAATCGAACCCTGTATAACACCATATATTTTTGTCAGGGAATTTTTCCTTTACTTTTTTAACTAATGGTAAAAGTCCTTCTTGATTTTGCTTTTCTAAAGGCTCTCCTCCTAAAAGAGATAGTCCTGAAATATAGTCATGGTCTAAATAATTAATTACTTGATCTATTTGCTCATCTGTGAATTTATTACCATAATTAAAATCCCAAGCACATTCATTAAAGCATCCCTTACAATGATGATTACATCCGCTTACAAATACAGATACTCTAACCCCTTCTCCATTTGCTACATCTACTCTTTTTATATCTGCATAATTCATATCATTTCCCTCTTTTCTCCATTTTTGGTATTTTATTGGAAATAAAAAAGGGAATTGGATATCCCCTTTTCTATTACAAATGCATTACTCTTTGTTTAATTTCTTTTGTTTTTCCTGCATTCCAGAAGTTTTCTCCTAAATATCCACAAGTTCTTCTTACAACTGTCATTTTTGAATGATCTTTGTTTCCACAATTTGGACATTCCCATTCATTATCTTTATTCAAGACAATTTCTCCATCAAATCCACAAACATGACAGTAATCTGATTTTGTATTAAATTCAGCATATTGAATATTATCATAGATAAATTTAACAGCTGTTTCTAATGCATCAATATTTTTTTGCATATTTGGTATTTCAATATATGAAATTGCTCCACCTGAAGATATTTTTTGGAATTCACTTTCAAATCCAAGTTTTTCAAATGCATCAATTTTTTCTCTTACGTCTACATGGTATGAATTTGTATAATATCCTTTATCTGTTACATCTTTGATTGTACCAAATTTTTCTTTATCAATTCTTGCAAATTTATAGCATAAACTTTCTGCTGGTGTTCCATATAATGCAAATCCTATATTTGTTTCTGCTTTCCATTTATTAACTGTTTCTCTTAGATGTTTCATAACTCTAATTGCAAAATCATGTCCTTCTGGTGTTGTATGTGATACACCTTTCATAACTTTTGTCATTTCATATATACCAATGTATCCTAATGAAATGGTTGAATATCCACCATATAATAATCTGTCTATTTTTTCACCTTTTGCTAATCTTGCAATGGCACCATATTGCCAGTGAATTGGACTAATATCTGAATGTGTTCCAAGCAATGCATAATGTCTACACATTAAAGCTTCTTTACATAGTTCTAGTCTTTCATCTAATAATTTCCAGAATTTGTCTTCA
>CASEIX010000053.1 GCA_949288095.1 uncultured Eubacteriales bacterium | reverse complement strand
TATCTATATATTCTTTTCATTGGGGAATTTTGGGGACGTTTCTTTTTGTAATTTTGGCACTACGGTTGTATTTTGGTTTTTTAAAAAATTGTCAAAAAATAAACGTCCCCAATTGTCCCTATTTCAATAAGTTATTAATACTAATTGAAATAGATATATCTAATTCTTTTCTCATTTTCTCATAGTAATCTTCTAATAATTTTCTTTCGTCTTGTGGTAATTCTTCTAATTTTATTTCTGCCCCATTTTTGATTTGATACCATTTTTCGTCAAAATAGTATCGGCTTGTTACAATTCTTTCATTATTTAAACATATGAAATCCTTTCTAGTAAACATATTCGTTCCTAAACTAAATCCTTCATCTCCATCTATTAAATATGCAAATGTTGGTTTTATATCCAATTTACTAACTGGTTTTTCTATTTTTATGTTCTCTATTCCTGGTATTTTCATTCCACAAGCAACTCTAATATAATTTAATTTAATATCTGTATCTGTTAAATTTAACTCTGTTTCTTGCAAAAAATCTAGCATTTCTTCATTATACATATCCATTCCATTGTGGTCACCAAACAAAAGAATAACTGTGTCGTCATATAAATTCGCTTCTTTTAATTTATCTATAAATATTCCAAAAGCATAGTCTGCATAATTTACTGATTCTAAATAGTTTCCAAAAAAGGTATCTTTATATTTTCCAACATCAATACTCACTTTACTTCTATCTTCTAATCCATCCAAACTAAATGATGTATGTGAAGATGCTGAAACAATATAGGAAACAAATGGCATATCATATCCTTTTAATTTTTCTACTGCTTGTGTATATAGCAATTCATCTGATAAATATCCCATAATATTTTCTGATGTATCAGCAAAAGAATCTTTTAACTCGATATTTTCTACCTCAAAATTTTTATATACATTTTCTCTATTCCAGAAGAATCCATGATTTCCATGCATATAAGATGTTGTATAACCTGCATTGTCAAACATGGTAAATATATCATCATATGCATTAGTATAATATCGACTATATGACATTCCATTTTCCATAGGATATAATGATGTTACTGTAGAAAATTCTGAATCTGCTGTTGATGAATAACTTTGCATAAACATGTTAGAAATTTCTATATTTTCATTGATAAACTTATTCAAATTTGGTGTAATTTCTTTTCCATTAATTTCTTTATGAATAACAAAATTTTGAATAGATTCTAATTGCAAAATGATAACATTTTTTTCTTTTGCAATTCCTTGTAAATCATAATTTGTCTTTCCATACTTTTCATCATATTCTTCTTTTAATTTATCATAATCAGCTAAAAGTACTTCTTTGGTTGTGTATTTTGCTTGTTTCTTTATATTAATTGTATTTTCTATATCTGATATGTGATATCCATAAATTGTACTCTTCTTTACTTGCATATCTTTATTAAATGGATCTTCTTTTGTTTTTTCAATAAAGTCTACATCTATTTTTAAAAACAATACAATAGCAATGATTCCTACTGTAGTTTTAGCTAGCTTCATTTTCCAATTTGTTTTTGCTTTTTTCTGAATCTTTACAACCTTTGTGCATAATAACACTATAATTAATAAAATATCTAAGAAATATAAAATTTCTTTTGCCTGTATTAACATTGGTAAAGTATCCATAATTTCTTCTCCATATTGGAGATTCATAATTTGTGCTACAGACAATACAGAACTTGAATACGTATGATATACATTATCTGCAAATAATATAATACTTAATAATATATCTACTACAATTGTTGTTACGGTTCTTCCTCTATTTGGTAACGCACATATCATACAAAATACAGTTGCTAAAAATGCAATCGTACCTAATACTGTAGCTTTATCTATTGTTTCTCTAATAGATATTGTATTCAAATAGAAAAAGATGGTTTTTAAAAACAATAAAATTCCTATAAAAATGGGAAATCCTATTGAATTAAAAAATCGATTGGCTACTCTTTTTATGTTTTCTATCGCTATTTTCTTTTCTTTTTTATCTATTTCTTTCGTTTTTTTCAACTTCTCTTTTTTCTCTGGATTTTCTTTTTCTATTTTTTCTTCCAAATTTTTTTCCTCTTTCTTTATATTACTTTATATATTATCTATAAAGTTTTCTATCAACTCTAACATTTTATGATTGTTTTCTATATATGGTTTTGGCTCAAAATCTTGCACTTTTTTTATTGCTTCTTCTAATTCTTCCACAGATTTTAGTCCAATAATGTTTCCACCTTTATTAAACTTTTCCACAATTTCTGTTTGATGATTATTTACATGTTCTCCATATTGATGTAATCTTGGTACTGCAATTACTTTTTTTCCTTTTTCAAGTGAAGTAATAATAGAACCTACTCCTCCATGAGTAATAATGAAATTTGCTTTTTGTTCCAATATATCTAATTCTTCTCTTGGCATAAAATCCATTATCTTCATTTTTTCATTTTTAGGCTGATACTCTGTATATCCAGCCTGTACAACCACTTCTTCTGTAATCACATTTTTATTCATTAATCTATCAATTTCTTCTAATAATCTTTGAAATGGATTATTTTGTGTTCCTAACATTACAAATATCATTAATAAATCGAACCTCCATAAACTGCTTTTGGATATATTTTTAGCATTTCTTCCCATTGTACAATAAATAAATCTGCAATCGGATATAATAGTCTACCTGTTGCTGTTTTTTTATTGGTATTCGCAAAGGTTTCTATATATATAATTTTACTACCAAATATTTTCCCCAATATACACATTGGTCCTGCTGTATGTGTTCCTGTTGTTACAATGACTTTTGGTCTTAATTTAAAATAGTAATATACTGTTTTGATACATAAGTACAAATATTTAAATATATATGTAAATAATTTTGCTCTTGTTCCATAAGGTAAAAAATCTAATTTATCCCCATATGTTTCTTTTAAATGTTCATTTACTTTATCTTTTTCTGTTATAATATGATAATCATATTTTTCAAATAAAGGAGAAAGTTGTAATAATTCTGTTAAATGTCCTCCTGTACTTGATATAAATAACACTTTTTTCTTCATTTATTAACACCTTTTCAATCATTCTATTTCTTGTATATTATATCTTTTTTTCAAGTATCTGTCTAGTAAAATATGGAATAAAACAAATTCTTTAGCCTTATCAATTTATATAAGTTTGTTTACCAAAAAATAAAGACTTAGCAATCAGATTCTTATCTAATCGTTAAGTCTCTTTTTCTTATCCAAATATTCCTCTTTTTTTAACTGGTGGTTGTTCATTCATGGTTTTCGCTAATTGAACTAGCAATTCTCTTTGTTCTTTAGAAAGTCTCTTTGGTGTTTGAACATTAACTGTAAATACAAAATCACCAACTGAACTTGAAGTTACAGATTTAAATCCCTTTCCTCTTATGACAAACTTGGTTCCAGTTTGTGTTCCTTCTGGTATTTTATATTTTTCTTTACTTCCATCAACCATTGGTATTTCTAGTTCCGCCCCTAAAGCTGCCTGTGTAATAGTAATTGGTATATCACAATATACATTATTACCTTTTCTTGAATAAATACTGTGTTTCTTTAGTCGAACTGTTATATATAAATCACCTTTAGGTCCACCTTTTTCTCCTGGTTCTCCTTCACCTCTTAAGACAACTGTTTGACCATCATCGATGCCTGCTGGTATTTTTACTTTTATTTTTGGTTGTTTTCTAACAGTTCCTTTTCCTTTACAATTTTCACAAGGTTCTTTTATGACTTCACCTGTTCCATGACAATTGGTACAAGTTCTTGTGGTTTGCATTTGACCTAAAATCGTATTTTGTACTTGTCTAATTTGTCCTGTTCCATTACATGTTGGACATTTGGTAACAGATGTTCCAGGTTTTGCACCAGTTCCATGACATACTTGACATTCTTCATTTCTGGTAATGGTAATTTCTTTTTCTACTCCTAGAAAGGCTTGTTCAAAAGTAATATCAATATGAAGGTTTAAGTCTGCACCTTTTCTTGGTCCGTTCTGTTTTCTGCTACTACTTCTGCCACCACCAAAGCCTCCTCCAAAAAATGAAGAAAAGATATCGCCTAAATCTCCAAAATCACCAAATCCATCAAATCCTGAAGTGGTATATGAATAATATCCATTTTGTCCGCCAAATGGTCCTCCTGCTCCACCATTAAAGCCTTGTGGTCCATCCGGTCCAAATTGGTCATACATCTTTCTTTTTTGTGGATCTGATAATGTTTCATAAGCTTCATTGACCTCTTTAAATTTAGCTTCCGCTTCTGCTTTATTATCTGGATTGGCATCTGGATGATATTTTTTTGCTAGTTTTCTATATGCTTTTTTTAATTCGTCCTCTGTCGCATTTTTATTGACACCTAACACTTCATAATAATCTCTTTTTCCTGCCATTCTTTTTCCTCCAAACTCTTTTATAAATCGAATCAAAAACGAGTATTACTAGGCAAGTAAGAAAAAAATCTTAAGATAATACATTTTGTATATCGAAAGATTTTTTTCGAAACTTAACGAAGTAAGACGAAGTTTTTCATTCGATTTTACTTGTTGTCATCTTCTACTTTGTAATCTGCATCATATACATTTCCGTCATTTCCTTGTGCATTTCCATTATTTTCTGTTCCAGCTTGTGTTGCATTTGGGTCTGCTCCTTGAGCTCCATTTGGATTTGCATTTTTATATAATTGTTCAGACATATCATAGAATACTTTTGTTAATTTTTCTGTTGCTTCTTTAATTTTTTCTGTATCATTTGATTCTAATGCTTTCTTTGTATTGTCAATTTCTGTTTCAACTTTTGCTTTTTCTTCTCCGCTGATTTTATCTCCTAAGTCTTTTAATGTCTTTTCGCTGTTATATACTAAACTTTCAGCATTGTTTTTAACTTCAATTTCTTCTTTCTTCTTTTTATCTTCTGCTGCATGTGCTTCTGCATCTTTAACAGCTTTATCAATATCTTCATCTGTTAGATTTGTTGAAGCTGTAATAGATACATTTTGTTCATTTCCTGTTGCCATATCTTTTGCAGATACATGAACAATACCATTAGCATCTATATCAAATGTTACTTCAATTTGT
>CASEIX010000052.1 GCA_949288095.1 uncultured Eubacteriales bacterium | reverse complement strand
TTTTTTCTTGTTTATATCTTCATTTTACACAAAAATCAAAGAAAAAGCAATCCTTTTTGCTCAATTAAATCCTTTTAAATAGCATTTAACTGGTAACTAGAATTTACTTTTTCTAAATATATTTTACTTTTTCAGTTGACCTTTATGTTAAAATATTTCCCGACAAACATAAACATGTGATCATCAAAGGAGGTATAAAGATGTTCAAAATCACTATTATTTGCAAGGATACAGGTGAAAAACGGATATATGAAAAAAGCCTGTTCTTATGCGAAAATTTGTCATTGCTTCAAAAGCAAGTAACTGCTTTAGGTGGAGAATGGCAAACACTAAGTAATTCCATTCAGATTAGCGTTCCCACCGACAATTGCTTTCATGAACTCACATACTCTATTGAGCAAATTCAGACACCATCTTCCATTACAAATGATTGGATTCGAATTACCAAATCAGGGGAAACACAATTCGTCTTCAAAAAATCGCATACCTTGCCAAATAGCTGGAAAGATATCGTTATATATGCAAAATTGTATGGCGGTAAAGTGTCGTCTAAAAATAGTTTTGATTTTGAAAAAGATACAAGTCTAATTGCATTCGCAAAATATTTCGTACGAGAGTATATATCTTAAATTTCTCATTTAAATTTCATCTTTTAATCTCTTACACCTCTCAAAGCAATCTGCTAAGAGAGGTGTTTTCTTATATCTTTTATATTATTCTTGCTCAAAAATTTGATTAAATTCTTGTTCATTAATCTTTTCTTTTTGTAATAAAGTTTCAGCAATTTTATCTAATTTATCTCTATGTTCTTTTAATAAAGTAATGGCATCATTATACGCTGTATCAATTAATGTTTTTACCTCTTCTCCAATCTTATCTCCAATATTTTCGCCAAACATTTGCATTTCATAAGGCTCTTTACCTTGGAAATCAATTGGTCCTAATCTATCACTCATACCATATTTTGTTACCATATCTCTTGCAATCTGTGTCGCCACTTCAATATCATTACTTGCTCCAGTAGAAATATCATCTAATACTAATCTTTCAGCTGCTCTACCACCTAAAAGAGCAATTAATTTTTCTTGCATTTCTGTTTTGGAAATATAGTATTTATCTTCATTTGATTTATACATAGTATATCCACCAGCAACACCTCTAGGGATAATTGATACTTCTTTTACATTTGTTTGTGTTGGCAAATATCTACTTACCACAGCATGTCCAGCTTCATGATAAGCTGTTAAACGTTTATCTTTTTCTGATATGACTCTTTCCCTTTTTTCTAGACCAACTGTTACTTTTTTAACTGCTTCTTCTATATCGTCATTCTCAATTTCTTCATGTTTTGCTTTTGTTGCCACAATTGCTGCTTCATTTAAGATATTTTCAAGCTCTGCTCCTGTAAATCCCGCTGTATCTTCTGCTATACTTTCTAAATTTACATCATCTGCTAATTTTTTATCTTTACTATGAATTTTTAAAATTTCTAATCTACCTTTTAAATCTGGATTAGGTATGGTAATTTGTCTATCAAATCTACCTGGTCTTAATAAGGCTTTATCTGACATTTCAGGTCTGTTAGTTGCAGCTAAAACAATGATTGTTTCTTCTGAACCAAATCCATCCATTTCTACTAATAGTTGATTTAGAGTTTGATTATTTTCTGATTCTGCACCATTATTTGACGTTCTTCTTGACCCAATGGCATCAATTTCATCTATAAATACAATACAAGGTGCTAGTTTTCTAGCTTTTTCAAATAATTTTCTAACACGAGAAGCACCTAGTCCTGCAAACATTTCAATAAATTCTGAGCCACTCATGGAAATAAATGGTACATCTGCTTCACCTGCAATGGCTTTTGCAATCAAAGTCTTTCCTGTTCCTGGTTTACCATATAAAAGAACACCTTTTGGAACTCTTGCTCCCATTTTTGTATATTTTTCTGGTCTTTTTAAGAAATCAACAATCTCAATTAATTCTCCTTTTTCCTCTTCTAATCCTGCAACATCATCAAATCTTACTTTTGTTTTTCTTTCTGTTTCATCATATACTTTTCCTTTTTCACCAAGACCTTGCATTTTAAATATCATGATAAATAAAGCTACCATTATCAAAGTTGGCAATATAGAAAATAATGTGGTTGGTAATTGTGCAAGAAAACTTTGTGGCTTTTGGATTAATTCTATTTCATTACCTTCTGACACTTTTGTTTGAATCAATGTAATAAATGCCTCTGTATCAGGAATAATGGCTGCTTTTTCTTCTTCTTCATTTCTAATGGTTATTTTAGCTGTTCTACTTCCTGTTGTTAATTCTACTTTCTCAACATTCCCATAAGAAATTTCTTTGATTAAATCTGTATATGCTAATGTGTTTTCATCTTCTTCTTTATTATTTTGACGATAGATAATGATTCCCGCAATGACTATGATAAGTAGAATAATGAATCCTACTAGTGATAATAATAATTTTTTGCTATTCTCTTTTTCGTTATTTTTATTCTTATCTTTACTCATCTTTCTTCCTTTCTTTCCCCTTTATGCATTAGAACCTTCTGGCTCATCATGGTTTACAGTACCTTTGCTATCTTTTTTTCTTTGTTTTTCTTGTTTTTTATTTTTTGTTTCTTCCTCTTTATCCTTTTTCTGTCTTTCCTCTTTTTCTTCCTGTTCTTTTTTCTTTTCTTGTTCTTCTAATTCTTTTTTGACAATTTGTTGTGCTTCAACTATCTTCATAACTTCTGCTTGTTTTTTCATTAACTCTGTTTTTAAAATAAATATAGCTGCTAACAAATAAATTGTTGCGACTGTTACATACATAATGCTGAAATATTCAATTGTAAAGTTAAAGCATATATTAATTATTAAATAAATAATATTTAATATGGTTGAAAGTGTTAATGCATAAATCGTCATATTAAATACAGCCACATATCTCATTTTCATTTTTAATATCCACATAGTGAAATATCCAATAATACCTATGATAATTGCATACCACAATGTGTTGATAAAGTACATTGAAAAACCATAAATAAACAAACTAACAAATACACTAAAATATAATGTATTAATTTCTCCATTTTGTACATAATTGATAACATCTTGTTTATTAAATTCTGTTAAATTCATACTATTTAAAGATTCTTGATAATTATAAGATACTTCTCCAATCATGGTAATATTTTTTAATACGACTCTATTTTTTAGAACTAAAGCTCCTACTCCGTATTCATTAATTTGGTTCAAATATTGATTAATGGTTTCTTCTGAATCTGTTTTGGTATCTACAATAATCTTTCCAAACTGTTCATTTTCAATAATAATGGCTTCTTCTGAATCTACAGTTAATGTTCCATCACTATATGAAAAATCTGGAAATTCATTTTCAAGATAACTGGTTCCTTCCTGAATCATTTGATATGTTTGATATAATGTCCATACACTTAATACTATTGCCAAAACCACTATCCATTTTGCAATATATGTTAATGCTTTTCCTATTCCTTCTGTTGCCATCTCTGGATATTTTTCTATATTAAAAATAGAATATTTTACTTTTTTAAAAAATCCCATTCCTTTTAATTCTTTATATTCTTCTTTCTTTTCTTCTATTGTATTTTTTTTATCTTCTGAAGCCATTATCTGTACTCCCTTCTCATACTAGAATCTACATACTTTGGATTAATATCAAATATTGCCTTGTCTCCTACTTTTATATTCTTACCTGTAATGTCACAAACAACATGATATGTTCCAACTCTTCCTAAGACTTTACATGTATTATCACCAATTTTTACATACATATTTTGATTTTTAAAGAAATCTTTGATATCTCTTACAATATACCTTAGCTTGTCTATCCAACGGAACATATCTCTTCCTGTTTCTATATTTACTCCATCCATATATCCTACTGGTATTAAAGCTACTTTTGTATTTTTATTCGTTGTATATGTATTAGAATATCCAATATTAAATCCTTTTGGCAATTCCTTTATCTCGGAAACTTCTGCTTCTAAATGTGCAATTCTTTTTAATCCCAAATTATTTCTAAAGGCAATTCTTCCTAAAAAAGCTGACCCCACTCTTACGGCATTTAAATGCATATTTGGAAATTTGATAAAAGCTGATGAATTACAGATATGCAACATTCCTGTTTTGATATCATTCATCTTTAACACTTCAATCACATTCATAAATCTATCAAACTGTAATTTGGTATATTTGTCATCAAAAAAACTAACAGAGAAATGTGAAAATGTTCCTTCAATCTCTATATTTTCTATTCCTTTTAACGCCTCTACCATAGAATCTCTATCAGAATAAATAAAGCCATATCTTCCGAAACCTGTATCAATTTTTACATGAGCTCTAATTTTTCTATTTTCCTCTTTAGCAATTTCTTCTGCTACTTCAATATCTTCTTTTGAACCAATGGTAATGATAATATGATTATCTACTAATTTTTTAACATCTTCTTTGATTGCTGTTGAGGATAACATTAAAATATCTTCTTTGATACCTGCTTCTCTTAATTGCAAAGCCTCTTCTATTGTAGAAACCGCAAAAAATGAAATACCATTATCAATCAACAACTTTGTAAAATCCACTAATCCTAAGCCATACGCATTTCCTTTTACAACAGCAATAATCTTTACTTTTCTACCATTATCATCTGGTCCATTGGTTTCAGCATGTTTCTTTATTTGTTCTATATTATGTACTAAATCACTTTTTTCTATAACTAAAGCTTTCATTTCTTTTCCTTTCATGAAACGATAGGGACGTGTCAAATCGTTTCATTTTGGAACGATTTGGCCCGTCCCTATCGTTCCCTATCGTTCCAATTATTTTTGATTTAAACTTTTTCTTTTTAATTGTCTTAATGTTCTAAAAGCTTTTTCTGAAAATTTATATAATTTATATTTTAATGGTTTAAAAGGATAATATACTTCTCCTATAAATTCTGTAAATGTTGCACCAAATCCTTTTTTGAATCTATATAGTCCATATTGTGGGTGACTTTCGTCTACTACACCTGATACGCCTCTAAAATCATATATATCATCATGTCTTGCAATTGCCATTTTAATCATTTCCCATTGTAATAAATAGTTTGGCATTAAATTTCTATGTTTGTTACTACTTGCACCATATAAATACCATGTTTTGTTTCCATAGAAGATTGGAATAACACCTGATATTGGCTCTCCTTCATAATACGCCATTAGAACTTTCATATGTTCTGGTCCTAAACAATCATACATTTTTTCAAAATACTCTAATGGTCTAATGATAAAACCGTCTCTTTCCCCAGTTTCCACCATGATTCTGTGGAAATCTTTTAAATCTTCTTTTGTTCCATCTTTTACAGTTACACCTTTTCTTCCTGCTAACCTTATATTATATCTCCATTTTTGATGAAATCCTGCCATAATTTCTTCTTCTGTTTTGCCTTTGATATCTAAACGGAATACATATCTTGGTTGTATTTCATCTTTAAAATCTTTGGCATCATCTTTAATTTTATATCCTAATTCTGTAACGACTTTTCTAAATTCTTGATCATCACTAACAATATCTGGTTCAGTTCTTAATACAAATGCATTATATTTCTTTGCTAATTCTTTTGCTCCATCTGTTAATTGTTTCATGACATTTTCATCATGGATATCACAAACAGGTCCTCTTGATGAATACATCATGTTTCCAAATATAGGCATTTTTCTTACCCATACACATAAAGAACCTATAATATTTTTGTTTTCGTCTTCAGCTAATATCACTTCTGGCTTCCAGTTTGGCTTTTTTACTTCTGCCCATTCTAATGATTGTTGAAAGTTACATCTTTCATGTCCTTCTAAAAATTTTTTATATTCTTCTTTTGATTTTTCATCTGTTACAAATCTCATGTTTTTCTCTTCCTCCTAGCTATTTGCAATACATGAGTATTTTACACCAATATGTGGTTTTTTACAAGTAATTTATGTTATTTTTTGGTGAATTCTTGACGAATATTGATTGCTTATCTTCTACTTTTAGTATATACTTTATTATATTGATTAACTTGGAGGATTTTGCCATGTTTATATTAGCCCAAATTTTAGGTGCCATTGCTTTATTTATATTAGTTTTAAGTTTCCAAAAAAATGAAAAACAATCTTTATTAAAATATCAAATTGGCTCTAGTCTTTTCTTTGCAGCTCAATATTTGTGTTTACAAGCATATAGTGGTTGTTTAATAAATATTGCATGTATTATAAGAAACATATTATTTAAAAAATATAATGGTAAACAAATTCCTATTCACTATCTAATTTTTATTATTTGCATTATGCTTGTTTTATCCTTATTTTCTTATGTAGGACCCATTAGCTTACTGCCTTGTATTGCTTGTATATTATATAGTTGTAGTCTATGGCAAAATAACTTAAAAATCACAAGAATTGTTGAAGTCTTTTCTTGTTCTTTATATATTATTTATAATATTAAGGTTTTAGCTTATGTTGGTTTAGCTTCTACTATGATTGAATTAATTTCTGCACTTATTGCTATTTATCGATTTGATATAAAAAAAGATTATAAGACATAATTTTTGCTTATAATCTTTTTTGACATTTTATAAAATTCTTTTGCTTTTATATAACAGCTTTTATAAATCTATTTTTAAAATACTTTATCTGGATTTGGGAGTAGTTCTATATTAATGTCTTCTACAATTTTACTTATAGGAATAAGATATACATTAAAATCCCATATATCTTCAGGAGTTGTTAACGGAGCATCTCCATATATGATAATATCTACTTTTTTATTCGTAATTTTAAATTTATTGATTTCAGGATTGATTCCTGCTTCTATAACCAGTAAATTATTATCTGTAAAGAAATCATCATCAAAATTATAATCTTTCTCTTTACTCTGAAGTTTATCTAAGATTTCATCCAATCTTGTTTGTTCTGTTACTACCTCATATTCTTTCCTTTCATCTAATACTTTTGAATTATCGTAATTGGTTGAATATGTTATTGTATAATAGTTCTCATTGTATTCTTGATTATAAATCCCGTTATGAATTACATTTTGCATGTCTTTGCTATTTTTTTGTAAATTTATTACAAGAATACCTATTATTACAATGATACTTAATAAAGTGATACCTAAAATTATTTTACTTTTCTTTTTCATATATAATCTCATTCCTTGCCTTCGCTAACACTACGTCTACGGAAGGCACAAATTTTTTCAACCTTTCCCCTTTTCTATATTCTTATATATTTTAGTGGAGGTTACCCAAGTTCTCCTCTAATTTTCAATAATTATAGCATATTTGTTGACAAAAATGTTAGCAAAATACAGAAAATAATTTTTAAAATTCATCATCTAATAAAAAATCTATCAAATTAAGATGTTTTATTCCATTATATTCATAATTAAACTTATCTAATTCATTTTATTTTTGTCAAGTTATTTTTGTATACAAAAATAACTTTTAAAATTTGTAATTTTATTTTTTTATAAAAAATTATTTGTAGTTGAAAAAATTGACATCTATTAGAAAATATCAATTTTTTGTTATATTTTTTGTTAAATGGTGGAGGTGAGGAGAGTCGAACTCCTGTCCATAATACCTTCCAAATAGACTTCTACAAGTTTAGTTTATTTTTTATATTCAGCTAACTTACACCAATAAACAGGTTTAAATTAGATATAGCTTTTAAAATACCCACTACCTCAAAAGCAAAAGTAGCTTTGTTTCCTACTATTATGACACTTTATCTAAATGTGTAGGAACATTTAGGAAAGCGTAGCCACCTTAGGCAGCTAAAGCATACTCATTATTATTTTCTGCGTTTATATTTAGTTTCCCGTTTTTTTAAGTGGCCAACGAGAATCCACTACTTGCTATCTATCCTTCTAGTATTATGTCGAAACCAAGTACACCCCCATGTACTTTTTCATACCTTCCTTATTATACAATAACTAGATAATTTTATCAACAAGTAATTTTTGTAAACCCTTTCAATCTTCTTTATTCCAAAGTTTAATAATATAGTGTTCATTATGGTCGATAATCGGTCTGCTTACAATCTCATAGCTTATATTTGATCCTATTAAATCTTCAATTGGTTGAAAATCCATCATAAATTTTGCATATGTCATTAAAATATATCCATTTTTATTTAATACTTTATTTGCATTTTTAAATAATGTTTTTTTCATTTCTCCATTTTTATCAAACAAAGCCATTTCAATATAATTATCAGGAATATCATTATCCCAAGGCATTCCTGCTAAAATAATATCAAACTTTTCATCCTTAATGGCACTTAAGCAATCACTTAATCTAAATTCTACCTTAACATGATTTCTTTCAGCATTCTTTCTAGCACATTCTATTGCATAAGGATTTTTATCTAATGCTATCACTTCTGCACCTTTTTTAGCTGCTTGAATTGCTAAGAATCCACAACCTGTACCATAATCTAGTATGTTTTTATTGGTTACATTTTCTTTTTCTAATATATTCATTGATTTTATAAGATGTTCAGCAATTTCACTTGTTGGATATACATTTTTCTCTATAATCAATCTCGTTCCCATTTGTTCCATTTCATAAGGATATGTTTCTTTTTTTAATTCTTCTACTCTTTTTAAGGCATTCTTATTTTTCATATCTTCTTCTACCTCTTTTTAATAAACTATTATTATTTTATCTCTTTTTAAGATTTTATGCAAATTTCACACAAGAAAAAAGTTATAGAATTTAATATCACATCTATAACTTTTATAATTTCAATTTATCCAGGTAATTTATTGATTGCTTATTAGCATCTGTTTTTCTCTTATTTATTCATTTTTACAATTCTTTTTTATTTCCAGCCAATATCCCGTAATAGCACATATTAATAATATTGATTCTGAAACCACTCCAACTATAGACATTATATACAGATTATACAACAACCATAAAGTTTCTACTGGAATTCCAAGTAATTTATATATTTTTGTTTTCTTCTGCCATACTGAAAATGTATATAGCATTGCAGCAAACACAGATAATAGACTATAAAGTCCTTCATATGTAAATATTGCTGAAACTATAGAAATACTATATAAAACAATTAATATGATAATATCTGTTTTATTTATTGTTTCTCTTTTTCCATTTTTCTTTTCATCAACAAAAAAGATAACATTTCTAATCAATGCAATTATACACATAGCCACTCCTGACCATGCACTTAACAAAATATATGCTATGATATTAGCACTTATTGATAAAAAACTTAATATCAATAGCTTTTTTCTATTTTTAGCATAATAGGTTAATGCTAAAAATAAATATGTAAGAATTGTAAATATTTGTGATACTATATAGGTTATTGACCAATCCACTTATATTCTCCTTTATTTTAATCTAATAATTGACATTGTTCTTTATACCACGCCGGACTACAAACCATGATAATTTGACAGTCTCCCTCCCAGAAATAGACTTCTTCTTTATCAATTAAAATAACATCTCCTTGTTTAAAATCTGTTTGTTCATTTCTTTTATGTATTATTCCTTTTCCTTCTAGTATATAAGCCATTTCTTTACATTTTAAGTTTGAACAATATCCTTTTTCAGGATATCTTCCTTGTATGGTATTTATACAAAAATCCATATCTTTATCATCTAGTTTTTTAGAATATTCTAATAAATAGCTTGTATCACTATTTATCACTTTTTGTGCTTCTTCTTTTTTTACAAATTTCATATTCATTCTCCTTTTTTATATATTTATTTTAATTTTAACATATATAAATTTCTTAAAAATCCATTAGATAATCTGGTTTCTCTTACAAATTTTAATCCCACTCTTTCAAGTGTTTTACAACTTCCTATATTATTAGGATGTGCCATTGAGATAATATAATCAAATCCTAATTCTTTTGCTAAATTTAATTCTATTGTTTGAAGTTTTGTGGTAATGCCATTTCCTCTATATTCTGGTAAAACTAAATTTCCACCTAATTCACATACTTTGTATTCTTCTAGTTCAAATTCTTTTTTAAAGTCTGCTAGCATCTCTTGTGAAACATATAGTTGTGCCATTCCAGCAAGTTTATCACCATCATAAGCTCCATATAATGGTGCATAATTTTTTTCATCAAACATACTGTCATATTCCCATTGTTCATAAGGAATAAAATATTCTTTGTCTTCTAATCCTCCCAATACGGTTTCAATTAATTTAAATAATTGCTCCTTATCTTTTTCTTCAATTTTCTTATACACTAAATTCATTTTAAAACCTCCTTTAAATTTTTAGAATATGTTTTTAATTTTTGAAAACAAGTATATGCTTCCATAACCTCTTTTTGATTTTTAGAAATATATCCTCTTTCTTTCATTCCTTCTGGTAAATCTGCAATTAAAATTTCTTTATCAATTCCGTCCCATCCTGCACCAACAATTTCTAATAATTTTGGTTCTTTTTCTTTTATCTCATCATAATCTACAAATAATGTTTTGATATTACTTTGCATATAAATTTTTAATGTTTTATTTTGTTTAAACTCTTTAATCTTATCTTTACTAAAGATAAAAACTCTTTCTACATTTACACCTCTATTGGCTACTTCTAAGTTAATTTGTCTAAACTTCATTTCTTGTGGTTCTTCTGTCCATTCATCTTCTAACATGGTTGATGCACACCATAAGTACGATTCTTTATTTAATCTTCTAAAACAATGATTTAATGCTTTATAAAATTTTCCGATTTCTAAATTCTCTGTTTTTCCATTTTCTCCAAATTCAATTTTTCCGCCATCTGTTTCGATAGCCATACCAGTTGTATTTTTTAGTCTAAGTAATAACTCAACAATATCTTCCACGATTTCATGCTCATTTATAATACATTGTTTATCCTTTGGTATGTCCAAAAGAAGTGTATTGATCCTCAATCCAATCTCATTTTTTAATATTGCTGCTAAATTCTTTTCTATTGGATTTCTTTTATCAGTATTATCATCAACAATCACAATACTAGATTCTGAATGTAATTTATCTGCAAAATCAATAACAAAATTTTCTTCTTCTTTATTCATATGTTGTTTTGCAAAATAAATAAGCCCTTCATAATATTGAGATAAACTTTCTAAATTATCTTGTATTTCTTCAATTTTCCCATACTCTACAATATATCCCTCTTTTTCTATATATTCTTCTAAATATGCTTTCCAATCCTTGTTACTATTGACTATCATAATTTTTTTAGGTATATGGATATATTTATAGATATTGCTTCTCCTATCTGAAGGTTTTAATGTATCTTCCGGAAGCTCCCATACCATTCCATTTTTAATAGCTCCATGAATTCTATTTTCCTTGCATAATTTAATAATTCTTCTTTCTGTGATTCCCCATATTTCAGAAAATTGTTTTGCCGTTAAATATCCCATTTTTCTCTCCTTTTTATATTGTTCTATATTCAGAACAATATATATTTATATTATTCTATTTTCAGAATAATGTCAATACTTTTTTTGATATTTATCTAAAAAATTTATTTTTCTTTACATATCATTTTTAACAAATTTTAGAATTTTTCATATAATATTTCTAGGTGATAAAAATGAATATAGTTCCTACAAATGTTTTATATAATTCCTCTATATTAAGAGAAAATCTAACTTTATTAAATCATACATATCCCTTTTTAAATATTCAAGTGGTTGGAAATAGTGTATTAGGTAAACCTATCTATGTGATAAAATTAGGAAAAGGACCAAATAAAGTCTTTTATTCTGGCTCTATCCATGCTAACGAATGGATTACTTCTGTTTTATTAATGAAATTTATTGAAAATTATTGTGATTCTTATATTTCTAACGGTTCTCTTTATGGATATCCTATAAAGCAACTTTTTAACAATACTACTATTTACATTATGCCTATGGTAAATCCTGATGGTGTTGATTTAGTCAATGGCAATATAAATCAAAATTCTACCGCTTATCGAAATGCAGTTGCCATTAGCAATCGTTTTCCTGACATACCATTTCCCTCTGGTTGGAAATCCAATATCAATGGTGAAAGTTTTATTAACTTCCACTTCTTAGTTTTCAAAAAATAATGTAGTATTTTCTACACTTTTATAATCTTTTATATTGCATTCAGTTCAATAGAGTTATCTTTATTCAAAATTTCTTCTATTTCAATAAATTCATCTATATTTTCATTTATTGTATTTAGTGGAGCAAAATTAAATGTTATAAATACATTTTTATCTTTATCTATTTCTATTTTATCAATAAGTCTAAATAAACAAGATTTACTTATTTCCTTCATTTCTAGAAATTCATTAATTATTTTATTCATTTGCTTTTCACCGCTTTTATTATTTGTTGATTGATAACCTTGAAATTCTTGTAATCTATCCGTTAATTTACTTTTTTCATTAATTAGCTTTTCTCTTTCTAATATAAATTTTTCGGAAATTCTTTTAAAATCTATATCCATCAATATTCCATTTAGTTTATCCTCATATAAGTTATCTAATTTTCTATTAATATTTACTATATTAATATCCATTTCTTCAATTTGTTTCTTAGTAGCTGATAATATATCTATAGATTTATTTTTTGCCTTTTTATATGTATCTTCTAGCAAAGTACGATTTACATATATTTTACATACTTTTCTTACTATCTCTAAAATTCTATTTTCAAATTTTAAATAATTTAAATTTCTAGCATAGCAATTTCTTTTTTTATAATCTGAATCTACTATGTATGGAATCTTTGGACGATTACTATGATAGTTAACTTTTAATACAATTTGCATTTGCCAACCGACAATGTTTGCAATAAATCAAACCTCTCAATAAGTAATCATATTGTTTTATAACTCTTTTACTTCTTTCTTTATGTATTACTTGAACTTTTTCAAATATATCTTTATTAATTATAGCTTCATGCGTATCATTAACCCTTATATAATTTTCCTTTTCTACTTTACGAAGTTTTTTTACCTTATAAGAAACAACTGATACCTTATTTTGAACTGTATTACCTATATACACCTCGTTTTTTAGCATATTGCATAGTGTTGTTGCATTCCATAAATAATTTGTTCTATTTTTATCCTGAACAATTCCTGTCTTTCTATATCCTAATGGACTTAAATAATGATTATCATTTAAATATTGTACTATTAGTTTAGTTCCCGTTCCATTTGCATACATATCAAATATTTTCTTAACTATATCAGCGACATTAAAATCTATAACTAATTTATTTTTGTTATTCAAATCTTTTTTATATCCGATATGCAGATGTGCTACATAAATATTCTCCTTGCTTTTGCTTTTCTTTGAAAACACTTCTTATTTTTCTAGATATATCTTTTGCATACATATCATTTAAAATCGCTTTAAATGGTGTTATATCATTATTTACTGTCTCACTATATGTATCTATACCATCTAATATTGAAACATATCTAATTTTATTTTCTGGAAAATAGTTTTCTATATAGTATCCTGTTTTAATGTAATCTCTACCAAGTCTAGATAAATCTTTGGTTACTACCATATTTATTTTTCCGTGCTTCTATATCTGCAATTAATCTATTAAATTGAGGTCTGTCAAATGTAGTTCCAGATACACCATCATCAACATATTCATCTACAATATTTAAATTCTGTTCTTTTAAGTATCTTTCAATAATTTTTCTTTGATTTCCAATACTTTCACTTTCCTGTTTATCTCCATCTTCACGAGATAGTCTAATATACATTCCGTATTCTATAATTTTTAGATATTAGCTTAAACATACCACTCCTTCCCATAAAAATATTTACATTAAAATTATTCTAACCTTATCTTTGATTTTTGTCAGCTGTTTTTTCAATATTTTTATGAAGTTTTTTGTTATCGTAAAAATCATAAAACATTTTACAAATTACTTTATCTATTGATGGTTTTGTTTTATTAAATTTACAGTATATTTTTATCTCGTCTTTTTTCAAAATATACACCTCTTAATAATATTTATTATTACAATAAAATGATATTCATATAATTTTAAAATTGTATTTATGATTTATTCTATTTCTTTAAAATATTAAATCTGTTTTTATGCTATGACACTACTATACTTTATTTTTATTATTTATTGTTTAGATGGGTACAAAAAAAGAGAAAAGGGCACAAAAAAAGATTGTTAATTTATAAATTTAACAATCTTTTTTTAAGAAAATTTTCAAGTATTTTTTATTAAAGCTATAGTATGGCATTTCTACTGCCCAATACTCGCCAGCGTGGTGTCTTGACACCCTTTTTGCTGTTTAGGAAATTTTCTCCTAAAACTTTTAACCCGCTGGGAGAATGTTTTTAACGAAAAACTACGCTTTAAGTATTTACATTTTTTATAATATAAAACATTATCTTTTTTTACGTTGAGAATCTTCTAATGCTTTTATTAAAGCATTAGTAATTATCCTATTTATTACTCTATAGTCAAAAATATTATTAATTATTTTATAGTCTATATTTTTTTCTATTTCTGATTTCTCAATTTTAGGTTTCTTTATTTTTTCATTATACTTTTTTAATATTTCTTCTATTCTTTTTTGTATAAATATCTTTTTTTCAATACTTGTTGGATCTTCAAAAATATATTTTAAAGTAATTCTAGATATTAAAGGCAAAGGTAAAACGTTTTTATAATTATCCTTTGATAAATTAGTAGTAAAAATAATAAGATATCCATTTAAATTATATTCATTTCCAACTAAATCTGTAAATTTTCCATCTTCTAATAATTCATAAAAGAAATTAAAAATGTCCGTATCAGCTTTTTCTAATTCATCAATTAAGATAATTTTTGAATCGCTATTTCTTATCTTGTTGGATAGTTCTCCTCCTCTCTCACTACCTATAAATCCTATTGGCGAACCAATTAAGCTATTAAGAGCTCCTTGAGTTTTATAATTTCCTAAATTAATTTTTATCATTTTGGAATCTGGATATAAAGATTTGTGCAATATTCTAGCTACTTCGGTTTTGCCTACACCTGGATTCCCATTAATTAATAGGGAAAATATTTTCATTTCATCGAGCTTGTATAATATAGGAAAGTTTTTAATCTTCTCCAAAAAATCTTCTTTAAATCTGTCATGTCCTATCAAATCTTTTTGTAAAGATTTTCCTAATTCTTTTAAATTCTCATTGCTCATAGTAATGAAATCTATATTGTAATTTCTACCTTCTCCATATATTGTTTGTATAGTCTTAAATCCATCAAAAGAAGTTATGAACTCTTCTTTAAATTTCGATTTTGAGTTTTCATCCAATAATATATAAATATTGTCTTGTGCAAATGAATTAGCTAATATTTTTTCAATAAGAAGATTTTTCATATCAATATTACTTTTGTATAAATTACTAATATCAACATAATAATTAAAATCATTTTTTAAGTCTAATTTATTATCTAAGTTATTTAAATAAGTGGTAGAATTTATAATTTGACCTAAATTTCTATCTTTAAATTCAATCAATCTTTCAGCAGTAAATGTATAAATTATTTTATTTTTCACTTTCTTTAATCCCCTCATTTTTAAATTCTAAGTCTTGAATAATTGCAATCAAATCAATATATGGTGCTTCTTTCAATTCTATTTTATTATTTTTTTTGCTTTCTTTTCTTGAAGATTTCATTTCATCTAAACCAACATTTGTACTATCTCCTAGTTCCTGCAATTTTGAAAATGTTGTCTTATTTTTTGGATCATATTTATCAGTTCTATATATTCCTATAATATTTACCTTTCCTATTTCTAAATCATATATTGAATATTCATTTTCAAATTCTTTTTCAGCCTTCATCGGAATATCTATATAAAATTTTTCAGTATCCTTCCCACACATTAAATAATACTTATAGTCTTTTAGCACTATATTACTTAATGAATTAATATTAACTTTTAATATTTGTCCGTTTGCATATGTATTAAGAGTATTTCCATTAAATGCTCCACTAATTATTGAATTAGCTTGTAATATTTCCTCATCATTGATAATGCTTAGTTCCACATTATCAATTTTTATAAGCATACCATTTTCTAAACCATCTAAGGTATTAACTACTTTACACTTTTTAATTAATTCACGTAAGTAAACAGAATTTGTATTCTTAATTTCTTGGAATTCTTTATACTCGTGATTTGTTGATTCTATCAATTCGTTTCCTAAATTTGTACCTATTTTAAATCTTTTTAAATTGATTGAACCATCCGTAACATAACTTTCTTTTTGTTGCTTTTCATGTTTATATGAGTCCTCTGCTTTTATTCCTATTCTATTATTAATTAACATTGCAATTTCATACACTTTAGGGTAATTAATATAATATGTATTAAACAATTCTTTATTATTTAATTGATTTTTAGAAAATATAAGAAATATATTTTCTAAATTATTATATATAATTAATAATATAGTTATAATTAAATAAATCCACCTAAAATTGCTTAATCCTTCCCAAAACTCATATACAAATCTATATAGAAATATCATCAATAACATTTCAATTCCAATTTTTATTAATATTTTTAGTTTATTCATTATTTCTCTCCCAACAAAAAAGCAAAATAATTCTGTAATATAAATATCACTTCTTTATTTTGCTTTTCTTTTGTAACTTATTTCTTATTTTATAAATCTTATTTGTAAATTTAGATTAAAATAGTTTTCTCCTTTATCTGGATAAATATCAAACATTTTATATCTAGATGAACTTGGTGATTCTAATTTAGTGTTTTTTATAAGATATTTTACTAAATATTCTTTATAATAAATAGCGTCTAAAACTAATATCTTTCCATCATTTTCAACTAAAATTATTCCGCCAGTAACATCATATTCACCATTCCAAATTACACCAGGCATCATTCCCAATGTAACTGCTAAAAGAAAATCTCCTATTTTCTTTTTATAATACATTTCTGAATTTCCAGTATAATTCAAAATATTATTTTCAGATACATAATGCAATAGTTTACCTATATTTTTTTCTCTTGCTTCATAAGATGCTAGTAGTAAATCTGCTAATATCTCTGGTAATCTCGAATCAATCATCTGTAAATTTTGACTCATTGTACTACTTATAACTTCATCAAACTTTATTTCAGCATTCTTATCTTTCATATATTTTAATCTATCAACTAATTTTGTATTAGTATTAATATTATTTACCTTTTCTATGTCCTCAGCAGATAAACCTTTTATTAAATATTTAAAATTTGTATTGTTCGAAGCATTCAATAATGTTGCTGGACTACCTAGGCTAGACTTTATACTATATCCAACCTTATTAACAATTGTATTTAATTTATTATCTTTTAATTTAGCACTAATATCTTCTTTTGAAGTCGATGATGATTTTATTTTATTTCCTTCTGTTAATTTTTCAAGAATATATTTCATTTCTTGTATTGGAAAGCTACCATTTCCAGGCAATTCCTTAATTATTTTTTCTAATAATACTTCTTTATATTTTTGAATTTCTGTTTTTTTAACATTTGAAATAACTTTATTATTTTTTAGTACATCTACATTTATCCCTTTAATATCAAAGTAATATTCGTTGTTGTTATTTTGAACATATAATCCTATAACTCTAAAAGTGCTATCATCAATTATCTCTAAATTATCATCTACTATCTTCAGGTCTTGATTATCTAATAATTCTAATAAGGCATATAATTCAGACCATTCTCCTCTATTAAATTGCATTGAATTCCTCCAATCTTTTATACATATATTTTGCCATCTCTTCAATTACTGGTATGGACACAGAATTTCCAAACAACTTATATTGTTGTGTTACACTAACATCTTTTGGAAATGAAAATTTTTCTTTTTCTCCATCTTTAAAGCCGTAACCAATAAACCCTTGTAATTTTCCCCATTCGTTTGGTGTCATAACTCTAATCCCATCATAATTTAATTCCGACTTCTTATTTTTTACTATTTTACCTCCCAAAGTATAATTAGGTTGTTTTACTAAATTTCTTTCCTTTCCTGAACCTCCCGTCGCTAAAATAGTGTTTGAAATTGGATTTTCTCCTTCGTTTACTATAACATATCCAAATCCATTCCCTTTCTCCTGATGTTTACTTCTATGTCTTTTTAATGTTTCCAAATATGATTCAGACAGATAATATCTTTCATCCACTTTTTTATCTAATAAATCATATAAATTTTTATATATTACTCTTTCTTTTTTTCTTGGTAATGATGGAAATATATATCCATTTGGAATTAAGTCCTTTCTAAATCCCATCATATAAGCTCTAGCTCTCTTTTGTGGCAATCCAAAATCTTTAGTATTTCTTATTATTTCATCTTTATGAATTTTAAGATATCCTCCAATTCCCTCTTCAACCCCTATCATGTGATAACCCAAATCATTTACTAGGGTTTCAACTATTGTTTCAAATGTTCTTCCTCTATCATGTGTTATAATACCTTCAACATTTTCTAGAAGAAAAGCTTTAGGTTTAGTTCTATCAATAATATCTGCAACATCAAAAAATAGTGTTCCTCTTGTTTTATCTTTAAATCCCTCCTTTTTTCCTGCAATTGAAAATGATTGACAGGGAAATCCGCCTAATAATACATCATAGTTTGTTTTTTCAACCTTATTTTTAAATTCTTCACTTGTTACATCATTATATGGATCTTCTCCGTATAAATGAGCATAAGTTTCACATGCATATTTATCAATTTCTGCAGATAATACGTTTGAAAAATTTCCTGTCATTTCAAAACCTTTGCGAATACCACCTATACCTGCAAATAAATCTATTGTTTTCAAACTCATCTTTATACCTCTTTTTATTCATATTATCAAATGTATTCTATCATATAATTTGATTTTTTTCTACTCATATCCATTTAATTTATTTCGAATTTCTTATTTTATATTTATATCAAACATTTGTTCTTTTGTCAATAAAAATTTTACATTTTTTAATATTTTATATATAATTAATACTCTCTCTATCTTATTATACTTATAATATTATATTGTCCCATTTAGGACATAGCTCTGTCCTAAAAATCGCATAGGGTATGTCCTATTTATCGTATAGATATAAAAATAAAAAGTACAAGATGCTTAAAAACACCTTGTTTCTGTAAATATTTTTATATTTCATTATTATAATTTTCTTATATGGAAGTTAATCAACATCACAGGTGTAGACTTGAATCTGCAATTTCCTGCTGGTTGGGAACAAGCCAAAGAAAT
The DNA here is from genome assembly GCA_949288095.1 of uncultured Eubacteriales bacterium. Classification (GTDB taxonomy): domain Bacteria; phylum Bacillota; class Clostridia; order TANB77; family CAG-508; genus CAG-269. Next base: position 20,236 of record CASEIX010000052.1, on the reverse strand, counting down.
TAAATATGCGCAAGGATTTACTCAACCTGCACCTCGTGATTTTGTTGGTTTTGGTCCTTTAACAGAGCCAGAAGCTTTAGCCATTTATAATTTTACTCTAATGCATGATTTTAAATTAGTACTTGCTTATCATACACAAGGGCAAGAAATTTATTGGCAATTTCAAAATTTCAATCCACCAAATAGTTTAGAAATTGGTCAAAGATTAGCCGAAGCAAGTGGATATAGACTTGCCGAGACGCCATACAATTCTAGTTTTGCAGGATACAAGGATTGGTTTATTCAAAACTATAATCGTCCTGGATATACCATTGAAGCTGGTATTGGAGAAAATCCTCTCCCACTTTCACAGTTTGATGAAATTTATAAGGATAATATTGGTGTTTTAATATTAAGTGCTGTCTTATAACAAAAAATACTAAGTTTTAATACTTAGTATTTTTTGTATTTTTATTCATGTTCTTTTATATCCACCTTTTTTAGATACATATTAGTTTTCCTCCATATGTTCTATTACCTTTTCTATTCTTTTTATAAATGTATCTTTATCACTTAATGCTTCTATAAATTTCTTTTTTGCTATTGCAAATTCTTCATCATATAAATATGTTTTGGCATATCCATTAGGTCCATATTTATCATTTAAATGTTCATATACTTTTTGTATTCGTTCCTTTTTAGGGATACTAGGAAAATTATTGATATAATATATATATGCCCTTTTTATAGAAACATCTATACTTTTTATTGTCCTATCTGCAGTACTAACAATCTTTCCATATATACTTCTAGGCTCATGATTACTTGATGCTCTATGATCTTCAATAGCTTCTTTTATAATTTGAATTTCTTCTTCCGTAAACCATTTCTTTATTTTGTCATCTTTCATAAAAATATCTGCTGATAATTTTTCATGTATTTTTGGATTTATATAATGTCCTAAATCATGATAAGCAGCTACTGTATATACCATATTTTTATTCACTTCATATTCTTTTGCAATATTCAGACTTCTGTTAATAACTGTATGAATATGGTTAATACCATGAGATGGTTCATTTCTTTCATACAAAGGAAAGATTTCTGTTTCTATATAATTTTGTAATTCTGGATTTATTTCATCAATAATCGTTTCTAATTTTATATCTAATATATTCTCATCTTCATTTACTTTTACAAATACATTTATTTTATTTTTATCATCTAATAGATAAGAAATATATGGCTCTTCTAAAAGAAGAATTGTTGCTAATCGTTTTTCTTTACTTAATAATTCTGGTATATCCATCCATTGAGAAGTATTTTCCTCAAAATCTTGTGGAGTTCCTTCATATGTATTGGTTCGAAAAAGATCAAAATAAAATTTTCTATCTGGGTATTCTAGTGTCATTTTTCCTTTATATGTCAGATTTTTTATATCCATTCCTGTTTCTTCTTTAAATTCTCTGATTGCTGTATCTCTTGGATATTCCTTTTCTTCTATCTTTCCTCCTGGAATTTCATAATATCCTGCTTTTTGATTTTTCTCTTTATATCTCGTCACTACAACTTTTCCATTTTCAACTAAAAAACAACGTACAGCATGTCTTTCTTTCATGATAACTTTCTCCTCTTTTCTTTTTTCTATTTACTATAGATATATCATATTTCCATATTTTTTTCTATAAATATATGTTGTTTTATAACATTTGATTATAAATAAAATCAAAAGAAAAAAGAAGTTCAAAATTGAACTCCTTTTAGAAAATTCCTACTACTTCTCCATTTTCGTCTATATCAATACTTTCTGCTGCTGGTACTCTTGGTAATCCTGGCATTGTCATAATTTTTCCTGCAAGTGCTACAATAAAGCCTGCGCCAGTTTTTAATTCCAAATCTCTAATGGTGATATTGTATTCATCTTTACATTCTAGATTTTTAGGATCATCTGAGAAAGAATATTGTGTTTTCGCAATACAAACTGGAAGATTTGCATATCCCAATTCTTCAATTCTCTTCATTTCTTTTTGTGCTACTTCTTCAAATACAACACCTTTTGCTCCATAAATCTTTGTTGCTACTTTTTCTATTTTTTCTTTAATTCCTTCATTTAGCTCATACATGTATTGGAAGTTTTCTTCTTTTTCTGTTAAATCTACTAATTTTTGAGCAATATCGATAGCGCCTTCTCCACCTTTTGCCCAACCTTCTACTAAACTTAATTCTACTCCTTTTTCTTCCAAATGTTTTCTTAGACACTCGATTTCTGCTTCTGTATCTGAATTAAATCTATTAATTGCCACAATGACATTTAATCCAAATTTATCTTTGATATTAGAAATATGTCTATATAGATTGTCTAATCCTTTTTCTAGACCTTCAATATTTTCTTCTTGGATTTTATCTTTTTCAATTCCACCATGATATTTCAATGCTTTTATTGTTGCAACAATCACAACTGCATCTGGTTTAATTCCTGCTTTTCTACATTTAATATCTAAGAATTTTTCTGCTCCTAAATCTGCACCAAATCCTGCTTCTGTAACTGTATAATCGGCTAATTTTAAAGCAATTTTTGTTGCGGCAATACTATTACATCCATGAGCAATATTTGCAAATGGTCCTCCATGAATAATTGCTGGTGTATGTTCTAAAGTTTGTACTAAATTTGGTTTAATAGCATCTTTTAATAACACTGCCATTGCACCTTGTGCATTTAAGTCTTTTGCATAAATTGGTTTATCTTCTTCATTATATCCAATTAATATGTTCCCTAATTTTTCTTTTAAATCTTTAATATTTTCTGATAAGCATAAAACAGCCATAATTTCAGAAGCAACTGTGATATCAAATTTATCTCTTCTTGGTACGATTTTGCTTTCTCCTGAAAGTCCTGTTTCTACAACTCTTAGTTGTCTATCATTTAAATCCACACATCTTTTCCAAACAACTTCTTTGAATTTTAATTCATTTCCGAAATAGATATGATTATCAATTAAACTAGCTAATAAATTGTTAGCAGCTGTAATGGCATGAATATCTCCTGTAAAATGTAGATTAATATCTTCCATCGGAGCCACTTGTACTCTTCCTCCACCTGTTGCTCCACCTTTGATTCCAAATACAGGTCCTAAAGAAGGTTCTCTTAATGCTAAAATAGATTTTTTATTAATTTTTCTTAATCCATCAGCAATGGCAATAGACATGGTTGTTTTTCCTTCTCCTAATGGTGTTGGACTAATTGCTGTTACTAATATCAATTTTCCATCTTTTCTATTCTTTACTTTTTCATATAACTCTGAAGAAAATTTTGCTTTATATTTTCCATATAATTCTAAATCCTCTTCTTCTACATCTACTTTTTTTGCGACATCTACGATATTGTCTAATTTTGTATTTCTTGCAATTTCAATATCTGTCATTTTTTTCACTCCTTTTTTATTTATTTCATTTTTTTCTTTTAAGATATTTTTCTATTGTTTCTCTACATTTTATCTAAAGATATTTTTCATTCCCCCTTTTCTTTAATCTACAATGACTTGTCTATGTTCTAAGTATTCTTTCAAATGTCCTAAAACAGAAATATCTAAGTCTATTAGTTTATTTGGTAAATTATGTATATCAAACCATTTGCATTCTGTTACTTCATGGTCATTAAACTGTATATTTCCTTCATATTCTTCACAAAAGAACACATGATTCATAACATAAACCTCATCTTGATTAGGATATACATGATATGTTTTTGCTCCTGAAAATATTCCATATAACTTTGGATTTACTGGTGTTATATTCATTTCTTCTTTTAGTTCTCTATTTAATGCATCTAAGTATGTTTCTCCTAGTTCCATTCCTCCACCATGAATTCCCCAGTTTTCATCATCTGCTCGTTTCTGTAATAATATTTTATTATCTTTACATATGATTAATCCTACTCCAGACATAACAATTGGTTTATGTCCCATTTTTTCTCTCATATCTTTTATATAATTTTTCATATTTAACTCCTATATAATTAATCCCGCTGCAACACCTATTAATGCTCCAACAAGTACTTGTACTGGTGTATGTCCTAAAACTTCTACTAATTTTTCTGAAACTTGTACGCCAGTAAGACCTGGTGTCTCTACTAATTTATTTAATAAAGCTGCTTGTTTTCCAGCTGCTCTTCTAACCCCACAAGCATCATACATAACTACAAATGCAAATGCAAATGATAAGGCAAATAATGGTGTATCTACACCTTCATATTTTCCTATTAATGTTGCTAAACTTGTCACAACTGCTGAATGTGAACTTGGCATTCCACCAGCACCTAAAATTCTTTTAAAATTAAATTTCTTTGTTTTTACCAAATCATATAGTAATTTGAATAATTGTATACAAAACCACAATAATAGTGGTACATATATATATTTATTTTGAATAAATTGCATAAATCCATTCATTCTTTAAAATATCCCCCTTATACTTTATTCGGCTTCAAAGTTTTCTTCTTTCTTTTCACCGTTTTCATCATTTAGTAATATTGTTATTTTCTTTTCTGCATTTTCTAACATTTTGTTACATTCTTTTGAAATTTTCATTCCCTCTTCAAATTTTACAACAGAATCATCTAAATTTAAATTTCCGTTTTCTAACTCATTAATAATTTTTTCTAATTCTTGAATTTGTTCTTCAAAACTCTTTTTCATTTTTATCTCCTATCTTTCTTATTCATATAGTTTTATTAACATACGATTCTTTATTCTACTATTGTGTAACTGTATTTGTAGATATATCTACTGTATACCATGTCAAAACTGCTGTTGTTTCTGCATCATTTACAGATACATGATAAATATTCCCCTCTTTATTGGCAATATTAAAGGTTACACCTTGGTCTGTTCCATACTCATTTTTTACAAGTTCAATCACTTTTTCTTCTTCAGTTTGTTCTGTATTTACTGTTTGTTGTTCCTCAGTTCCTACATAATCACTATTGATTTCTTCTTCTGTTGCATTTGGTTGTATAGTAGGTGTCACAGGTTCATTTACTATATTTTCTGTATCTGTCTCATTTTCTTCTACTGTATTTGTCTTTGTTGTTTCATTCAAATCTATCTCATTAATAATATTTTGATCATTTCCGTGTATCTTCTTGTCTGTTATATAGACTATAACAAGCCATTCCTATCATGATAACTAACAATATAATGGTAATTATCATTAGTACCTTTTCTTTTATTCCCATTTGTTTTATTCTCCTTATCTTAATTTATTTTTGATTTCACTTGTCCAATTTTCTTATATAATTTTTGCTTGTTTTTCTCCATCTTTCAATCGAATTGAAATTTCATCTTCTGTTTGTAAATCTGTTATGCTTTTCACAATCTTTCCGTCTTTCTCAATGATAGAATAGCCTCTAGTTAAGGTTTTTAATGGGCTTAATGTATCTAATTTTGATACTAACTCAATATATTTGTTCTTATTTTTTTCCTTTATTTTATTAATGACATTTTCTAATTGTTTCACATAAGAATCTATTTTAATATAATTTTCTTGAATTCTTCTTGTTGGCTCTTTAAAAACAGAACTTGACATACATTTATCATATCGTAATTTCATAATTTCTAATTTTTTGGTTAATGCCATCTTTAATCGATTTTGATATGTATTGATTTTCTGTTTTACTTCATAAATATCTGGTACAGCCAATTCTGCTGCAGCTGATGGTGTTGGTGCTCTTAAATCTGCCACAAAATCAGAAATTGAAAAATCAGTTTCATGCCCTACTGCTGAAATAATTGGAATTTTCGATTCATAAATACTATATGCAACAACTTCCTCATTAAATGGCCATAAATCTTCTAGAGAACCTCCTCCTCTTGCCAAAATGATGACATCTGCTAGTTGGTTTTTATTCATATAAGCAATACCTTCTGCAATTTTTTCTGCAGCACCTTCCCCTTGAACAGGTACTGGTAAGAGTCTAATATAGACATTTGGATTTCTTCTTGTGGATACATTAATAATGTCTCTTATTACAGAACCTGTTTGTGAAGTTAATACACCAATCACTTTTGGCATCATTGGTATTTTTTGTTTATGACTTTGATCAAATAGTCCTTTTTTTTCTAATTCTTCTTTTAGTTTTTGATATTTTGTATATAAATCTCCTACTCCATCTTCTTCCATAACTTTTGCATAGATTTGGTAAACACCATCTCTTTCAAATACAGAAACAGAGCCTAATATATATACTTTCATACCATCTTTTGGTTCGAAATTTAATTTTTGTGCATATGATTTGAACATAATACATTTTATTAAAGAGTTTTCATCTTTTAATGTAAAATATAAATGTCCTGTATAATGATGTTTGAAATTAGAAATTTCGCCCTTTATTAAAATATTATTTAAATATTCATCATCTGCAATCTTATTTTTTATATATTTATTTAAATCTGTTACACTAATTGCCATTTCTGCGTATTTCATATCATACTTCCTCTAATTTAAACTAGGGATATATAAAATATCCCTGCCTTATCTATTTGTTGACAATACTTGCCAATATTCCATTCACAAAGTTTTTTGATGAATCTTCTCCATATTTTTTAGCTAGTTCCACTGCTTCATTAATGACCACTTTAAATGGTATATCTTTATATTGAATTTCATAAATGGCTAGCTTTAATATAGATAAATCTATTTTAGAAATTCTGTCAATTTTCCAATCTGATTTTAAGTTTTTCTCAATGAATCCTAAAATTTCTTCTTTATGTTCTTCAATTCCTAAAACTGCATCTTCTATATATTCTCTTGCATCTTTATTTTCTATATTTTCGCTTTCAAAATATAAGTCAATTTGTTCTTTTAAGTTATCTTGTTTTTGTATTTCTAAACTATAAATTAATTTAAAAGCGCTCTCTCTAATTGCTGTTCTATTCATATCTATTCCCTTCTACATTTTATCTATAAAACTTTTTAATTTTGTTTTTACTTCTTCTTTATTTCTTTGCACATAATTTCCAATAAATGCACCTAATGCAATGACAACAATTGCTAATATTAATTTATCTAATCCTGTTATTAATATTAAAATTGCTATTACTACACCAATAATAACTCCTTTAAATTGGTTCCAAAAATCTTTAAAATTGTTCATGCTTTCACAACCTTTCTTAACTCAAACTGATACTTATTATTTTATGCCTCTTGTGGTTTGTCTGCAACTTTCTTAACCGTTATATTAACTTCATTAACTTCTAAATCTGTTGCTTTCTTAATTTTATCTTTTATACTTGTTTGTAATTTTGCAGATAAATCTTTTATAACTGCTTCTGAACTGACAACTAAATTTGCATATACTTTTACATTATTATCTTTATCTAATTCTACTCTTGTTGTTACATCTTCTGTGCTTTCAAATCCTTTTGCTACTGAGTTTACTAGGTTCTCAATTGTTTCTTTAGATATCATTAATTTACCACTTTCATTTTCTAATAAAACACCTTGTCTTTCTTTGATTTGTTCTTTTGAAGTTGAATCAAAGAATATGCATTTAATAGAAAGTAAGATAAATACAACACTAACGCCTAATACTATTTTTCCTGAAACATCTCCTGTTAATATATTATTAACAATTCCTCCAACTAGTTCTGGTTCTAGCCATCCAAATACTAATAAACATGCTAAAATAGATAGTATTAACATGACATATGAATATATGATTAATGTGATTTTTTCTAAAATTTTCATTTTATTTCTTCTCCTTTTATTTATGATTTTCTTTTTACTTTTTTATTGATTTTCTTCATTCTTGTTTTCTTCTTCTGCTTGTGGTTCCTCTTCTTTTTCGTTCATAACTGCATCTGTATTAACACCTTGAACATGTACATTTACTTCTTCTACTTTTAATCCTGTCATATTTTCTACTGATTTCTTTACTCTGTTTTGGATTTCAAAAGCAACATCAGGTATTCTTGAACCATATTCTACAATAATATTTACATCTATTTTTGCTGTATCTTCCTCAATGTCTACTTTAATTCCTTTTGCTAGATTTTTCTTTCCACTTAATACTTCTGTAATTCCTCCTGCAAATCCTCCAGACATTCCTGATACACCTTGTACTTCTGAAACAGCAACACCTGCTATAACAGCTACAACATCACTTGATATTTGAATTCCTTCATTTTCTGTTTTTATTTCTTCATCTAATTCTACAACTTCCCCATTTTCTACATTTTTATTTTCTTCTTCCATATAAAACCCTCCTCGTTCTATTTTTCTGTGCAACAATATCTTTTCTTAAAAAAGAAAAAAGATATACTTATTTTTCCATATAAGTATATCAATTTTTTCTCAAATTTACAACCATTTTCACAATATTTACACTTTTTTAAGAAATTGAAACATTGGGGACGTGTCAAATCGTTTCAAAATGTAACAAAAGGGACAGACCTCTAAGAAATAGGAATTGTCATATCCTTTATCATATCTATTTCTTAGGGCCTGTCTTTTTGTTTATTCAAAAACATCAAATTCTTGTATAGGATTTCCCCTTAAATAATCTTGTATTGTCATTCTTTTGGCATTTTCGCCTTGTATTTCTAAAACTTTTAAAATACCTTCTTTGCATTTTATGAATATACCATCTTTAGAATCTGATATGATAACTGTGCCATTTGTTAAAAATCCTAAATTTTCTGCATGTATTTCATCTTCCCCTGCCACTTTTACTTTCCAGAACTTTATCTTTTTTTCATTTAAAAATGTATAGGCTCCCATGATAGGATTTAGCCCTCTAACTAAATTTTTAATTTCTTCAGCTGTTTTATGATTCCAATCAATTTTTGCCATATCTTTTGATAGCATTGGTGCAACTGTATAATCTTCTCCTTGCTTTTCTCTTGGAGCTGTTCCTTTTTCGATTTGTTTTAATGTTTCTACTAATAACTTTCCACCAATCACTTTTAATCGATCCCATAATTCTCCTGTTGTTTCATCTTCACCAATTTGCACTTCTTGTTTTAAAATCATATCTCCTATATCCATTCCTACATCCATATACATAGTTGTTACACCTGTTATCTTATCTCCATTTAATACTGCCCATTGAACAGGTGCTGCCCCTCTATATTGAGGTAATAATGATGCATGAACATTAATACAGCCATATGGTGGAATATCTAATATTTCTTTTGGCAAGATTTTACCATAAGCTACTACACAAATAACATCAGGTTGCAATGCTTTTAACGCATTTACAAATTCTTCATTGTTTTTTACTTTTTCTGGTTGATAAATTGTTAAATTCTTTTCCATTGCAAATTCTTTTACAGGACTTGGAATCATTTTCATTCCTCTTCCTTTTGGTTTATCTGGATTTGTTACCACACCAATAATTTCATGACCTGCTTCATAGATTGCTTTTAAGCTTTCTTCTGCAAAGTCTGGCGTTCCCATAAATACAATTTTCATAAAATTCTCCTTTATTCTTTTTTATATCTTTCTTCACTCAAATCATATATCTAGTTGGAAAAGAATTGTGCTTTTGGCTAGGCAGACAAGTCGAAAATCAATGAGGCGTGCTTTACGCACGTTGATTTGATTTTCGATGAAGTCTAACAACGCCAAAACGCAATTATTTTTCAACTATTTATTTTTCTGGTTCAATGTATTCCAAAGTACCTGGAATAATTTTATCAATAAATAATTCTCCTTCTAAGTGGTCAAATTCATGTGAAATAGCTTGTGCTAATAATTCTTTTGCTTTTACTCTCATTCGTTTTCCATCTCTATCTGTATATTCTGCTACCACTTCTGCTGGTCTGATGACTTTTGCAAATTCATTTGGAAAACTTAAACAACCTTCATCTACTTCTTGTTCTCCTTTTGTTTTTATGATAACAGGATTAATTAATACAATTGGTCCATGGTCATCATATAAATCAATTACCACAATTCTCTTTAGCACACCTACTTGAACAGCAGCTAGTCCCACTCCATTATATTTATGCATGGTTTCTATCATATCATCAATTAAAGATTGTATTTTTTCACTTGTAATATCTTCTTCTGGAACTTCTCTTGATTTTTTCTTTAAAATGTCATCTCCTTGATATCTTAGATTTCTAATTGCCATCTATATTCCTTCCTTTCATTAACTCATATTGTTTGGATTAATATCAATTGCAATCCTTGTATCTTTTATATTTTCTTGATATATCTCTTTTAGACAAGCATTTAAAATTTCATTTGCCTCTTCTGTCATTTTTCCTTTTATAATAATTCTCCACCTGTATCGATTTTGAATTTTATCAATTGGACAAGGCATTGGTCTTAAAACTTTAAATTCCTCTTTATTTAATCTTTTTTCTAAATACTGATATATTTTACTAGATACATTTTTTATCTCTGCCTCTTGATAACTATTCAATCCAATCAATATTATATCGCAAAATGGCGGATATTTCAACTGTTCTCTAAGTGCAATTTCTGTTTCATAAAATAAATCATAATTTTGTTTTTGTGCACAAATAATACTAAAATTATCTGGATTGTATGTTTGGATAACCACCTTTCCTGGCAAATTTTCTCTGCCTGCTCTTCCTGCTACTTGTGTTAAAATTTGGAAAGTTCTTTCATTTGCTCGATAATCATCAATATTTAAAGAGCTATCTGCTGCAATAACACCTACCAAGGTTACATTTGGAAAATGATGTCCTTTCACTACCATTTGTGTTCCAATTAAAATATCAATATTTTCATTTTTAAATGTATTTAAAATGATTTCATGTGAATTTTTTTTGGTTACTGTATCAATGTCCATTCGAATGGTGGATGCTTCTGGAAATTGTTTATGAATTTCTTGTTCTAATTTTTGTGTTCCTGTTCCAAAATATCGGATCTTATCACTATGACATTCTGGACAAACAGTCACAATATTTTCTTCATGTCCACAATAATGACATTTTAATTTTCTTTCATAACTGTGATAAGTCATACTAATATTACAGTTTGGACATTTTACTGTATACCCACAATTTCTACACATGATAAAGGTTGAATATCCTCTTCTATTTAAAAATAAAATGGTTTGTCTTTTTTGTTTTAGATTTTCTTCAATACTATTATACAATTCCATACTAAGCATTGAACGATTTCCATTTGCCAATTCTTGTTTCAAATCAATAATTTCTACTTTTGGAAGTGAAGATTGATTCGCTCTTTTGGTAAGTGTTAATAATTTGATTTTTGTATTTCCAACCTCATCTTCATTTGTCGCATGATAGAAAGTTGTCATATCTGGTGTTGCACTTCCCAATACCAATGGTGCTTGATTTTCTTTGGCTAAAACTTTTGCAATTTCTTTCGCATTGTATCTTGGATTGGTTTCTGATTTATAGGAACTATCATGTTCTTCATCTATAATAATGATTCCGATATGTTCAATTGGTGCAAATATAGCAGACCTTGCACCTATCACAATTCTTGCTTTCTTTTCTCGAATTCTTTCCCATTCATCATGTCTTTCACCAATGGATAATTTACTATGTATAATAGCAATTTCTTCTTTTCCAAATCGTGAAATAAATCTATCTAACATCTGTGGTGTTAATGATATCTCTGGTACTAGCACAATCGCATTTCTACCAGTGTGTAATACTTTTTCAATTAATTGTAAATACACTTCTGTCTTTCCAGAACCTGTGACACCATACAATAGAAATTGCTTATATTCTTTTTTATCAATTGCTTCTTCCACACTTTTATAAGCTTTTTCTTGCTCTTCGGTTAGATGTAATTTCTCTGTTTTTTCACACTCTCTCCCTAATAGGGGATTTCTTTCAACCCTTTTTTCTACAATTTCTAAATAGCCATTCTTTACTAGAGTATTAACAATTCCTCTTGCACAATCTGTAAACATTTCTATTTCTGGTACAGTTGCTCCTTCATTGTCTTTTATAAAGTTCAATACTCTTTTTTGTTTCTCTGACTTTATCTTTTCAGTCTGTATTTCAAATTCAATCTCTTCTCTATCTTTTTTTAAATACACACAATTAATCGTTTTATCTTGAATTCTTTTTTCTTTATTCTTATTTCTTGTTCCTGGTGTTAGCATTAATTTGATACAATCTGATACATTACAAAAATATCGCTTTGCCATCCATTTTGCTAGTGCAATTTGTTTATCTGTTAAATTTTCTTCTAACTTAGCTATATCTTTTACTTCAAATGCAGATGTTTCCTTTAATCCTACAACAAATGCTTCTGTTAGTTTTCCGCCATTACCAAAAGGAACTAATACTTTACTTCCTACTAATATTAGTTCTTCTAATTCCTTTGGTATGTTATAGTCAAAGGTTCTATTTAGTTTTTTTGCTCCTCTATTAATTATGACTTCTGCTATCATGAATGCTCCTTTAAAATTTATTTTTATAATATATTATACTTATATCATTATATCAAATCATTTTCCAGTTTTTTTAGAAATTTATTATAAATTACTTTATTTTTAATAAATATATAAAAACTGATAAAATGCTTATTTTAATCACTTTACCAGTTTATTATTCTAGATTATTTTTCTTTTATTCATAAAAACATTCTTCTGAAACGCCCCACCATTTTTCTGAAATTTTTGATATAAAATATTCTAATGTACCTGTTGGTACCTGTATAGAATTTTCAGTCAATGACTCTTTTATAGTTTCATTTTCCATATCAACTTGCATATTGTTAACAAATACTCCTTTAAAATCTTCACTAGCACCAAAAGTTACTGTTGTTGGCTTACCTAAAAAAACTACCTTTGTTAATTGGTTCATTGCAAATGCACCATTTCCTATTGCTTGTACTGAACTAGGTATTGTAAGATTTGTTAATAAATTATTTGCAAAAGCAAATCTTCCTATTTCTATAACTGAATCTAATATTGATATCTCTTTTATTTGACATTCACTAAATGCACTTTCTCCTATCTTTTTAACTGTATCCGGAATTACTACATTTGTTAGTTGTACATTAAAAGTATGAACTAACTCAAATGCATTATTTCCTATTTCGACCACTGACTTTCCCTGTATTTTCTTAGGAATTTTTCCAACTTGAGGCAATAACTCTATGAATTGATTTTCTATTTTATCACTATCTACTTGTGATATTGCTTCATTAAATATCTGCATTAATTCTTCCGTTGTAAATCCTGTTTTTTCTATGTCTTCTTCTGTAATTTCATTGTCAAAAAATAGTTTCCATAAGAAATCAACTGTTAATTCAGAATACTTTTCATGAATACTTTGAAAAGCATTATTGTATAATAACCTACCAGAAGTTAATCCTGTAATACTCACTCCACCATCAACTTCTCGATAATCATATAGTAATTCATAACTAATAGCATTTTCATCGATTTGTGTTACTATTCCTTCATTTATATTATAGTTATTTTTTGTATCTAAAAATTCTACATTTATTGTCCCATTTCCATTTTCTGTTGTTTTTGTTTTGTTCTCTCCCACAAGCTTTTCCAATTCTTTCTGTATATCTTCTGGCATTATGTCTTCTCCCCATTTATTTGAACTTACTGCCGTATATGCTAATTCTACCTGTTCTTGTTCATTTGCTACCTCCGTTTTTTGACTTGCTTCACTCGCCTTGGTTAAAATTCCATTTTCTCCTGTCAACGTTGCTATCGTTACACCAGCCAGTATCAATAAAACTATGATCGTAATAACTAATGCAATTAGTGTAATTCCCCTTTTTTCTCTTAACATTTGTATTTTCCTCCCTCTTTTGTTTAGTATTGATTTTTCATATTATAAATATACCAATAAATCTTAAAAAGTGCAATACTTTTGTCTGGTATTTTTTGAGGCGTTTTTGTGCGACAATTAATAAAATATCTATGATGTTTATTAATGGAGGAATGCATATGTTTGAAATTTCTAAATACAAAAAGAGTAATGTAAAAATTTCTATTCGTTTACCTGAAAATATGAATGAAATGTTGAAAAAAATCGCCAAAAAAGAAAATATGAGTTTTAATAATGTCATTGTTAGTTGTATTCAAAATTCTTTAGACGAAATGGAGTTAGATAAATACAAAAATGTTAATATCTATGACGATAAAGAATTAAAAGTTTAATAAAAAACGAATACTGATATTTATATGTATCAATATTCGTTTTTTTATTTTTAAGTTTTGCGTATACAACTAAGCAGTTTCTTTTTCTTCACTTTCTGGTACCTGTCTTTTTTTCTTAGTTTTTTGTTGTTTTTGTTTATTGTTGTTTACAACAATATCTGGTGCCTCATTATTTAATATCGTTTGTTTTGTAATAATACATTTTTCAATATTTGGATTTGATGGTATATCAAACATGATATCTCTCATTCTTTCCTCAATGATTGAACGCAATCCTCTTGCTCCTGTCTTTCTTTCAATTGCTTTATCTACAATTGCACCTAATGCATCTTCTTCAAAGATTAATTCTACACCATCAATTTCAAATAATTTTTGATATTGTTTAATTAATGAATTTTTAGGTTCTTTTAATATTTCAATTAACGCATTTCTATCTAATTCTTGTAATGTTGCAACAATTGGTAATCTTCCTATGAACTCTGGAATCAAACCAAATTTCAATAAATCTTGTGGTAATAACTCTTTGAAAACTTCATATTGGCTGATTTCTTTTGCACTTTCTATTTTAGAACCAAATCCAATAGATTTCTTTCCTGTTCTATCTTTTATAATATTTTCTAATCCTTCAAATGCACCACCACAGATAATTAATATATTTTCTGTATTAATTTGGATTAACTCTTGATTTGGATGTTTTCTCCCACCTTGTGGTGGTACAGAGGCTATGGTTCCTTCTATAATTTTTAATAAAGCTTGTTGTACACCTTCTCCACTAACATCTCTTGTAATTGATGGATTTTCTGATTTTCTAGTAATTTTATCGATTTCATCTATATAGATAATACCTTTTTCTGCTTTTTGTACATCTCCATCTGCTGCTTGAATAAGTTTTAATAAGATATTTTCCACATCTTCTCCCACATATCCCGCTTCTGTTAATGTTGTAGCATCTGCGATTGCAAATGGCACATCTAATATTCTTGCTAAAGTTCTTGCAAGTAACGTTTTCCCACATCCTGTTGGTCCTAATAACAAAATATTACTTTTTTGGATTTCTACATCATCATCTTTACTTGCATTTTCTTCATGTGCAATTCTTTTATAATGATTATATACTGCAACTGATAATGTCTTTTTGGCATCTTCTTGCCCAATCACATAATCATCTAATACTTTTTTGATTTCTCTTGGGCTTGGAATATCATTTATTTCATTTAATGTATATCCTGCTTTATCATCATCATATAATTCTGCTTCTATAATACTATTGCAAAGGTCAATACATTCGTCACAAATATACACCCCTGGACCTGCAACAATTTTTCTAACATTTTCTTGCGCTTTACCACAAAATGAACATCTTACACTTTTTGGTACATCATTTTTTGCCATTTATTTTTTCATTCCTTCCTAAAATCTTTCTTCATATATTATATTAAAATTAACAATTATTATACACTTGTTTTTTAATATTTCAAAAGATTTTTCTATCATTTTCTTTTGTCCATAATTCCATCAATCAATCCATATTTTAAAGCTTCTTCTGCTGTCATGTAATTATCTCTTTCTGTATCTTTTTGGATTTGTTCAACTGTTTGACCTGTTCTTTCACTTAAAAATTTATTTAATTTTTCTCTTGTTTTTACTAAGTGATCTGCATGAATTTTAATTTCTGTTGCTTGACCTGAAAGTCCGCCACCACCGATTAATGGTTGATGAATTAAGATTTCTGCATTTGGTGTTGCAAATCTCTTTCCTTTTTCCCCAGCTGCTAGTAGTGCTGCTCCCATACTAGCTGCCATTCCTATACAGATTGTTGATACTGGGCATTTGATATAATTCATTGTATCAATAATTCCCATTCCATCAGTAATTGAACCTCCTGGTGAGTTGATGTATAAATTGATATCTTTATCTGGATCTTCTGATTCTAAAAATAATAATTGTGCAATGACTAAACTTGCTGTTGTTGGATTAACATCTTCTCCTAAAAAGATAATTCTGTCTTTTAATAATCTTGAGAAAATATCATATGATCTTTCTCCTTTGCTTGTTTGTTCTATAACATAAGGTACTAAACTTGCTTTTTCTAACATATAAAATTCCTCCTTTAAAACTTTTATATAAAAATTGCCATCTTGTTAAACTATTCATATCTTTCTTATAAAATTCTAATTTTATTGTTTTTATTTAAATATCTGTAATACTATTTTCCTTATTCCTTTTTGACAATCATTCTTACTATATGTCACCGAAATCTAATTGTCAAAAAAGCTGGGGTTAAAATTTAACTATGACATTTAACACCCCAACCTTTTACGATTTTATTTTATTTTTGCATTTTCTACTAAAAATTCAAGTGCTTTTTCTGATTCTAATCCTTGTTTAATGTAATTTCTTACATTTTCATTTTTCAAGAATTCTTCATCATTTTCTCTACCATAATTTTTAGCCATTTCTTTTATTTTTTCATCTACATCAACATCTGCTACCTCTATTTTTTCAGCTTTAATAACTGCTTCTAATGCTAAACGAGATTTAATTGCTTCAATAGCTTGAGGCTCATATTCTTTTTGCATTTCTTCTCTTGTTTTTCCCATCATTTGAAGATATTGGTCTAATTTTAATCCTTGATATGATAATCTTTGTTCCATATCTTTTAACATATTTTCTGTTTCTGTTTCAACCATTCCTGATGGAATATCTACTTTTACATTTTCACATACTGCTTTTATAACAGCATCTTGTGTTTCATATTTTGCTCTTTCATCATTTTGTTTTTGTTGTTTTTCTTTAATACTTTCTTTTAGTTCTTTTAATGTATCAAATTCACTAACATCTTTTGCAAATTCATCATCTAATGTTGGTAATTCTTTTTTCTTGATTTCATTTACTTTTACTTTAAATGTAGCATCTTTTCCAGCTAAATCTTTTGAGAAATATTCATCTGGGAATTTTACTTGAATATCTTTTTCTTCATCGATTTTCATTCCAATAATTTGGTCTTCAAATCCTGGGATAAATGTATTGCTTCCAATTTCTAAGTCATGATTTTCTGCTTTTCCACCTTCAAAAGCAACACCATCAACAAATCCTTCAAAGTTAATATTTGCAATATCTCCTTTTTCTACAGGTCTATCTTCTACAGATATTAATCTTGAATTATGTTCTTGCATATGTCCTAATTCATGTTCTACATCTTCGTCTGTTACTTTATATTCGATTTTTTTAATTTCTACACCTTTATATTTTCCAAGTTCTGCTTCTGGTTTTGTTTGGAATACAGCTGTAAAAATTAAGTCTTGTCCTTTTCCAATTTGTGTTACTTCTATATCTGGTCTACTAACAACTTCTAATTTATTTTCTTCTACTGCTTTTTCTAATTCTTCTGGAACAACTTCATTAAAAGCATCTTCATAGAATATTTCTTTTCCATAATATTTTTCAACAATATTCATTGGAGCTTTACCTTTTCTGAATCCAGGGATATTAAAATATTTTGCACTTTTAAAATATACTTTTTTAATAGCCTCATCAAATTTTTCAGCTTCTATTGTTACATTTAATTTTACTTCATTTGCGTTTTTTGTTTTTTCTACTTTACATTCCATTCTTATTCAATCCTTTCTTTAATCATATAGCTTAATTATTATACCACATTTTTCCTAATTTGCAAGGATTTTTAAATATTTTTTGAAAAATACTTGTTTTTTTCATACTTTTGTGTTAAACTTGTTAATAGTCAGTTTATTTTAAAAATTAGGAGGTGCAATTAAGAATGGCTAAATGTGCAATATGTGAAAAATCAGTTAATCATGGAAATAAACTTAGCATTACACGTTCTCACATTAGTAAAAGATCACCACGTACTTGGAAACCAAATTTAAGAAGTGTTAAAGTTACAGAAAATGGTGAAACAAAAAGAATTTATGTATGTGCTAAATGTTTAAGAGATGGAAAAGTAAAGAGAGCATAAGCTCTTTTTTTGATACATGTTTAAGTAGAGTTCAATGAATTATTTTTGAACTCTACTTTTATTATTCTATAGAAAAATAGATTTTTTTAACTTGTAAAAACTTTTCTAATTCTTATCTTTAATTCCAAATATTAATTTTACAAATCCTCTCAAAAATTTTGGAACTTTTTTCACTACAATTGTCATATATGTATCCCTCCTTTTATATTAGCATGCTAGCCACATAAATCCAACGCATACCACAACGACTCCTATCATAAATAACCAGCCTGTTACTGGAAGTAATAAAACTAATAATATGCCTAATCCTAAACCTATTAAACAAATTGCTAATGTCTTTTTAAACAATCTTAACATGCTTATTACCTCCATTCTCTTTTGTATATTATATGCCCTTATCTTTTTTATGTTACAATTATGGTAACTGTTTAATAGAAAAAAACTCAAAGTAAACCACTTATATATGGTTATATTTTGAGTTTTTATACTTCTATCGCGAATACACGACTTCTCCATATTTTGAAATACTTTCCAAAAATCCACTGGCATCTTCTTCATCTATTAATAATACTGGTTCTATATTTGTTGAAATATTTCTTCTTAGTTTAAATAATTTTGCCATATCATCTAATATATTCTTTGATAGGCTACTTCTGGGAACAACTACAGCTACATCTATATCACTATCTTTTCTGTAGTCTCCTCTTGCATATGAACCATATAAAATTATTTTATTTACTACCATATTTTTCGCCACTAATTTAGCATACTTTTCTACTAATTTTCTAACAGTTTCTTTATCCATATCACCATCTCCTCTGTTCCCTTTATAATTTGCTTACATACATCTTTATTTAATGCTTCAAATAATTGTTGTTTTTGTGTTGGATATCTTGCTTCTATATTTAACGGAGATATTATATCCAAAAAATCTTTTTGCTCATCACTCATCTTTTTATACAAATTTGCTTCTTCTGCTAATCTAATTAGTTTGTGTGTATATGGTGGTTGTTCTCCTTTTGCTTTAACATAATATGCTTTAAACATTTTTTCAATAACTTGATTACACATAAACCCAACATATAAATATCTTTTACTTTTTAACATGGCTTTTGCTGTATCAAAATCATATTCTGCTAACTCAATCCAATATTCTATTTTATCAAAATCACTAATTTAAATCCACTCCTTACAATTTTAGTATAGCATAATTTACCATAAAATAAAATAGAAACTATAAAAATATTTGACTTTGTACGTTTTTTTCTTTAAAATATAAGTAATTTTGATTAAAAAATATATAAATAAGAAGGGATGTATATGAATAAAAAAGATGCTGTAAAATTGGTAGAAATTTTAAAACAAACTTATCCAGATGCTACTTGTAGCTTGGATTTTGAAACACCTTTTCAAGCAGTTGTTGCTGTTATTCTTTCTGCACAATGTACTGATGAAAGAGTCAATAAAACAACACCTGCTCTTTTTGAAAGATGTAAAACAGTAAAAGATTTTGCAAATATAGATATAAAAGAACTTGAAGATTTTATTCATCCTTGTGGTTTTTTTAAAAATAAAGCCAAAAATATTAAATTATGTGCAAATCAAGTATTAGAAAAATTCAATGGGCAAGTACCAAATCATATGGAAGATTTAATGAGTTTAGCAGGTGTTGGTAGAAAAACGGCTAATGTTGTATTACTAGAAGTGTTTGGAATGGCAGAAGGTGTTGCTGTTGATACACACGCAAAAAGAATTTCTAATTTAATTGGTTTATCAAATGAAAAAGAACCTGAAAAAATTGAACAAGATTTAATTAAGATTTTTCCAAAAGATTATTTAAAAGATATTAATCATTTATTTGTCTGGCATGGTAGAAATACTTGTATTGCTAGAAATCCGAAATGTGATGATTGCACAGTTAAGACATATTGTAAACATTATAAGAAAAGTATGTAATAAAAAATAAAGATGTAACATATATATTTTTACTTATATCTAATTATATTTTAAAAAGAACTTACTGTTTTGTATATTTATTCATCTTTCTTCCATACTATTATGTAGAGGTGATTTTTTGACAAATATTAATTGTTCACTAAATTGTATTTATCAAAAAGATGGTAAATGTTCCTACTCTAGTATCA
>CASEIX010000051.1 GCA_949288095.1 uncultured Eubacteriales bacterium | reverse complement strand
CTTCTGGATAAATAGTTATAGAACACTTTTTTTGCATTTTATATTTTATTTCTTTTAAAAAGTTTTTAGTTGCTTTTACATCTGATGGAATTGGTATTGCTCCTAGCATTTCTACAAATGTTCCTGTTCCTTTTAATGAGATGTTTACTGGATTTACTATTAAGAAATTTCTTTTAGGGTAGTTTGCAATACTTGTGATAAATGTGTCTGCAAATTCTTGAGTATGGTTTCCATACATAAAATAGCCTTGATTTTTACAGTTTTTCAACTTTTCTTTTCCTACAAATTTAATTCTAAATTTTATTTTTGCATAGCCTACTTTTATAGGCATACTAATAAAATTTTGTAATAAATACGAGCAAATATTCCATATTATATTTTTATGATATTTAAATTTTTCGTCTATTACTCTAGGTTTTAAACTGGAGATTGAAAATTCATCATTTAATTCATCTTTATAATAAACTATCTTTTTATTCATTTTTATTGTAGATGTTAGCTTTTTTTAAGCTAACACCTTATCTCCTTTTTTTTAGTAATTATCCCCCGGCTAAGCCGGGGGCTTTTTACTCATAACGCCCATAGGGCTATGTTACAAGCGGAGCCTCAAGGCTCATAGCTGTTCCGACGCGTGCGTCTCTTATTACCCGTTAAACGGGTCTTTATATTCTTTTATTGATATTTGATCATACATCATATCTTCTTGTAATTGATTTCTTACATATTCTGCTATTCTTTTTGCATTTTTACCTACCGTGTCTACATAGTAGCCACGGCACCAAAAACTTCGTTGGCCAAATTTGTACTTCAAATTTGACCACCTCTGGAAAATTATGAGGCTGCTTTTGCCCTTTAATATTCCCATATATTTTGACACTGATAATTTTGGTGGTATTTCTACAAACATATGCACATGGTCTGGGCAAACTTCAGCCTCTATAATTTTCACTCCCTGCCAATCTGAAATATCTCTCAATATTTTACCTATTTCCAATCTTTTCTGCCCATAAAAAATTTTTCTCCTATACTTTGGTGCAAATACTATATGATATTTGCAATTCCACTTTGTGTGTGATAAACTTGACATTGTATCATATGTAGTGCTTTCTTCTTTAGTTTTTTTACTGAATATACTATTCATGATACGCAACTCCTTTCATTTATTTTATCAATTATGCGTCGAAACATATTGATATTATAGCATGAAAGGAGTTGCTTTGCTACAAAGCTAAAGCTTATGCTACTACCGGCATAGCCAGAAGATTACTCACATATAAAAACGTTCCTTGTTAAGGAAGGTTTTTTGTGTATGTTTATAATATCTCTTCTTTTTTGATTTTATTTTTTAGTCTCCGCCAAATATATCGAAAATTTCTCCCATAAAAGATTCTTTTCTTCTTTTACGAGAATATTTTCCATCTTTATAATATTTATCATCATAATCATCATCGTGATAATAATTTCTCTCTTTATATTTATCATCACGATATTCTTTACTTTCACGTTTATATTCATAATGTTCTCTATTATATGTTTCTTCTTTTTCAATTAATTTTTCTAGTTCTCCTCTATCAAGCCAAATTCCTCTACATTCAGGACAATAGTCAATCTCTACTCCCTTCTTTTCAGACATTAGTAATGTGACATCTTTACATACTGGACATTTCATACACATACCTCCCATGATAAACTATATTTATACATCCCAATTTTGGTCATTATATATAGTCCTCCCCCTCTTTGTCAATAAATTCTTATGAATTCAATAAACTTTTCATTTTCTATTCTCTTTTTGCTATTTTTGTAATATAATGGCAGTGTATAAAAAATATAATTATATTTTTATCTATTATTAAAAAATCAGGTGATTTATATGAAAAAAATTTTATTCAAAGGCTGTGGAACAGCTATCAGTACACCTTTTGATGAAAACGGTGTTAATCTTAAAGAATTTGAAAGACTTGTTAATTTTCAAATTGAAAATGGTGTAGATGCCATTATTGTGTGTGGAACAACAGGAGAATCTTCTACCATGACAGAAGAAGAAAAAGATGCTACGATTTCTTGTGCTGTCAAAACGGCTAATGGAAGAGTTCCAATTATTGCAGGTACTGGTGGCAATAATACAATGAAAGTCATTGAAAATTCTAAAAAAGCAGAAGCTTTAGGTGTTGATGGGCTTTTAATTGTTACACCTTATTATAATAAATGTACACAAAAAGGATTAATTGAACATTATAAAATAATTGCTGAAAGCGTATCTTTACCAATTATTTTATACAGTGTATCCAGCAGAACAGGTGTCAATATTTTACCAGAAACTTGTTTAGAATTATCTAAAATCGATAACATTGTTGCTATTAAAGAAGCAAGTGGTAATTTATCACAAGTAGCTGAAATTGCACATTTATGTGGAGACAATTTACATATCTATTCAGGAAATGATGATCAAATATTACCAGTATTATCATTAGGTGGACTTGGTGTGATATCTGTCTTATCAAATGTAAAACCACAATATACTCATGACATGATTCAAAACTTTTTTGATGGTCATATCGAAAAAGCTACAAAAATGCAATTAGATGCTTTACCTTTAGTAAAAGCTCTATTCTCAGAAGTTAACCCTATTCCTGTTAAAGCTGCTTTAAATCATATTGGCTATAACTATGGAATCCCTAGATTACCACTTACCAAAATGAGTAGTGATAAAGAACAAAAATTAATTGAAGAATTGGATAAATTGGGTTACTTGGGTTACTTGGGTTAATAAAATATATGAATAAAAAATATGAATAAAATGTATAAATAAAATATACAAATAAAATATATGAATAAAATGTATAAATAAAATATACAAATAAAATGAATGAATTTTAAAATATGATAAACAACAATTATATAGTAAAAATATAAATCAGAAAACATAACATTAAATTTTATAAAATATGGAGGTTTCAAATGTTAAACGTATTTGTAAATGGTTGTAATGGAAAAATGGGAAATGTTGTATGTAGTTTAGTAGAAGAAAATGAAAACATGCAAGTCATTGGTGGATTTGACAAAGTAAGTTATTCTAATTCTAAATTTCCAATTTTTACAGAGATAGAAAATATTGATGTAAAACCAGATGTCATCATCGACTTCTCTCTTCCTGTTGCAACACTAAATATATTAGATTATGCAAAAACAAATCAAATACCAATGGTTATTGCAACAACTGGATTTACAGATGAAGAAACAAAAATAATTGAAGAAGCCAGTAAAACAATTCCTATCTTTAAATCTGCTAATATGTCTTTTGACATTATGCTTATGAAAAAAGTTGTTTCTTGGCTTGCACCACTTTTAAAAAACACAGATATTGAAATTATTGAAGCACATCACAATAGAAAAGTGGATAGTCCAAGTGGTACTGCACAAATGTTAGCAGATAGTATTAATGAATCTTTAGGAAATACGCTTCATTGCGAATATAACAGACATGATAAACATGAAAAAAGAGATAAAAACGAAATTGGTATGTCTTCTATCAGAGGTGGAAATATTGTTGGAGAACACTCTGTTCAATTCATCGGAAATTTTGAAACTTTTGAAATTAAACATACTAGCTATTCTAGAAATGTATTTGCAGAAGGTGCTTTAAGAGCTGCTGAGTTTATTGCCCAGCAACAACCTGGTATGTATGCTATGGAAGATATGTTTGATTAATTTGGGTCCGTTGGGGATACATTTGGGTCTTTACGATAAAACCAGAAAATCCTTTTACAAGATTTTCTGGTTTTCATTATACAATAAGATAAGTTTATATAATCACACTTCTTATTTCTATAAATTATTTTTCTACTGTCTTCCATTCCGTACCATCCCATGTTGTTTTTACATCTAATGTTGGGAAATCATTTTCATGATATATCCACTTAGCCCAACTTGTTGTATCAATATTAGAACCGTTTCCTCCTGTTTCAATAAATGTATTTAATTCATCCACAAATTCTTTTGATTTCATTTTTTGTTCATCACATATGATAACATATTCATTTATTTCTGAATTTGTATCCTGTAGCAAATGAAAACAATTTTTAACTTTAGAAATTGCCTTTGGTATCATCTTGCTATTTTCTCCATAATCTATTATATTTAATAATTCTGCATTTGTATCATTATAAACATCACTAATAATTCCTAAGTTTGCTTTTCCAACATTAAAACAATTATATATTTTACAATTATTGCTCCAATCCCATGCTAAAATTCCTGCATTGTTTCCTCCTGTCATAGTGCCATAATTCGCACAATTAATGAACTTGCTACCATTATTATATTCTACTCCTGATATTCCAGCAACTCTAGAAGATTTTGCTCCTTCTACATTTGCATAATTAACACAATTTATAAAAGTTGAGCCTCTACTCCAAGCAGTAATTCCTCCAGCTTGAACAAGTGTACTTGATGAATCATTTCTAACGCTTATTTTCCCTTTTACTGCTATATTTTTTATTTCTGCATTCCAACATGCTCCAAATATCCCCGCTTTCTTATCCCTATCTATATACAAATTTGATATAGTATAATAATTGCCATCAAAATGTCCTCTAAATGTATCATCTCGCCCATTTACATTTGTACCAATTGGACAAAATCCTTCTTCTGTTGTTAATATTTCTTTCAATTTCTCTATCGAATTACAACTTGGTATATTTCCTTCTATGGTAATTTGTCCATTAATATATGATAAATCTGATTTAAAATCTAAGTTTTTTGTCAACACAATATATTTATTTTGATATGTTGTTCCTTTATTACAAGAATTAGAAAATGCGCATAAATCTTCTATACAATTAATTTGGTAAGCATCTTCTTTAGAACTACCTGATAATTGATTTCCATTTTCATCTTTTGTGATATCTCCTGGATAGTTATCTTTCGCCCTATCAGCTATTACTGGTCCATTTACTATTCCCTCTAAATCCACTGTATAATATCGATTCGTTTCTGTAAAATAAACATATAATATGTCTTCTCCATGCAATACCTCTGTTTTTCCTTCGCCTGTATAATTATCTAATTCATTTTGTAAATCTTCTTTAGTTATATTCCCATATTTACTTTTTCCCATGGTTTGCACAATACATGTATCCACAATTTCTTTTTCATTATCTATTTCAGTCTGTTCTTTTGCTCTACTAGCATTTCCTATAATTCCGTTATCTCCTGTGATAGCACTTATCGTAATTCCTGCTAAAATTAATAATATTATAATTGTAATAACTAATGCTAATAATGTAATTCCTTTGTTTCTTTTAAATTCTTTTGTTATCATCTTTTTCTTATTTATACTTTCCTTTCATTTAGACATTTTTAAAAACTTTTCTTAAAAAGCTTATCAATAAATAATAATAATGTCAATAAAAAAAGAGATTTTTTATATTCTATAATATAACTAAAAAAACAGGAAATAGACATTTTGCATCATCTATCCCCTATAATCTAACAAAATACTAGCTAAAGTTATTGATATATAATATAACTCTTCACTCTCTCAGGAAATTTTTTATAATGCTTGAATTTTATAAATATTCATGATATAGTATTAACATCAGATTTTTGGTTATACTTTTATTTTAAAATTATATTTTTATATCCATTTTTTATCTAAAAAAGTATTTATATTCAGATTATTTAATGAAAACTATTATTTTATCTTATCATTTTTTATCAAAACTTTAACTCCCTATATTTATGGTCAACAATTATTTAATCAGTATATTACATTTTATTTTTATTCTATTTTTTGATTTTTTATCTTATATTTTCATGTAGTTAAAAACTTATGATAACGGTCTTTTAATAATATTTATTTAGATTTTAAATAATTTTTACACAATAACATTTTTGTATTGTATAACCAAAAAAATTTTGTTACAATGAAAGGAGAATATTTATTGAATCAATTAAAAAATTTAAAAGAAGTAGACATGCTACCATTATCAAATGATTATGTCTTTAAAAGAATCTTTGGAAAAGGTGGAAACGAGAAAATTCTAAAAAGTCTTTTAGAGGCAATATTAAAAATGAATATACAAAAGATTGAAATTAAAAATCCAGAAATACCAAAAGAAACAATCGATGAGAAATTAATCATTTTAGATATTAAAGCAGAAATTAATGAAGATACGATTATTGATATTGAAATGCAAGTGGGAAATACAGCAGCAATAGATAGAAGATTGGTTGTATATAATGCAAAATTAATTTCAGGAGATATTAAAATATCAGAAGAATATGAAGATGCAAAAGATACAATAGTTATATGTATCGTAAATGATTCGATTATAAAACGAAATTCCTATTTAAATTTAGCAATGTTAAAGTATGAAGAAACGGAAGAAATACGATATGTAGATATGGGATACAAAGAAGAAGAACCATATTTAACAAAAATGTGTAAATATTATATAATCGAATTATCAAAATTTAAGAAAAAGAAACCAAAAGTAGCAGATTTACTAGAAAAATGGTTGTATGTAATTGGGGGCGATCAAAAAATGATAGAAGAATGTAAAAATGATAATGAAGAAATTAAAGAAGCAGTAAAACAACTTGCAGAAATGAGTGCAGATGAATACGAAAGAGAATTATATGAAATTAGAGAAAGAAGTAGACTGACATATAATACAGAAATGAATGAAGCAAAAAGAAAAGGAAAAGCTGAAGAAAAAAGAGAAATTGCAAAAAAAATGAAAAAAGAAGGCTTAGATATAAAGCTAATTCAAAAAATAACCAATTTGTCGGAAGAAGAAATTGCATTATTGTAAACAAAAAAAGATGAGACGAACTCATCTTTTTTATTATGCTTTTTTATCTTCTTCAGTTGCTGGTTTTTCTTCAACTTTTTTAGAATCTTCTTTTACTTCTTCTTTAGCTGATTCTTCAGCTTTAGCTTCTTCTACTTTTTCAGCTTTTTCTTCTTTTTTAGGTTCTTCTACTTCTTTAACCTCTTCAACAACTTCTTCAGAAACTGTATCAACTGTTTCTTGAACAGCAACATTTTCTGTTTCAACAGCTGGTGCTTCTTCTGGAGCTTCTTCTACTAAATCTTCTTTGATAGTAATTTCTCTATCTTCAATTCTTGCTCCAACTTGTTCCTTAGTCTTAGCAGCTTTACCTACTCTATCTCTTAAGTAGTATAATTTTGCTCTTCTTGCTTTACCTACTCTTACTAATTCTACTTTTTCAACTAATGGAGAGTGTACTAAGAATGTTTTTTCAACACCTACACCATAAGAATTTTTTCTTACTGTAAATGTTTGGTTAACTCCTCCACCTTGTACTTTTATAATGATTCCTTCAAAAACTTGGATTCTTTCTTTATTTCCTTCTTTTATTCTTACGTGTACTCTTACTGTATTACCAACTTTTAATTCTGGTATTTTATTTTTCAATTGTTCGTGTTCAATTGATTTTATAATATCCATTTTAGAATTTCCTCCTTTTCTTTATTATTGTCAGGGGACACCCCCTATAATATATCTGGTCTTTTTTTCTTTGTCATTTCCAAAGACTTTTCTTTTCTCCATTTTTCTATATTCTCGTGGTGTCCTGAAAGTAATACTTCTGGAACTTTCATTCCTTCAAAAACCTCTGGTCTTGTATATTGTGGATATTCTAGAAGTCCATTTGAAAAACTTTCTTCTTTTATAGAATCTTCTTTTAAAACACCTTCTACATACCTGCTGACACTATCTATTAATACCATTGCTGGAATTTCTCCCCCTGTTAATACATAGTCTCCTATAGATATTTCTTCATCTACAATTTTATCCAATACCCTTTGGTCAATTCCTTCATAATGTCCACAAAGTATAATTAAATGGTTTTCTTTTGATAATTCTTCTACCTTATCTTGATTTAATGGCTTTCCTTGTGGTGACATATAGATAACTTTTGCATTTCTATCTTTTATAGACTGATATGCATCATATACCACATCTGGTTTCATTACCATTCCTGCACCACCACCATAAGGTGTATCATCTACTTTTTTATGTTTGTCTTTTGAAAAATCTCTAATATTGATTAAATGAATATCAATTAGGTCTTTTTCAATTGCTTTTCCAATAATACTTTGATTTAATATTTCAAACATTTCTGGAAACAGTGTTAAAACATCAAATTTCATAAAATACTCCTTTTATATTAACCCAGGAAGTAAATGTACAATGATTTTTTTATTTTCTATATCAATTTGTTTGATTACATCCTGTATGGCTGGTAAAAGAATTTGTTTTCCTTGTTTGTCTTTTACAACATATATGTCATTACTACCAGTATTGAATATGTCTTCTAAAGTTCCTAATAAAATTTGTTCATCTGTATAAACTTCTAGTCCAAGTAAATCTACGATATAATATCTGCCTTCTTCTAGCTTTTCTACTGACTCTCTAGAAACTGTTAGATAACTATTTCGTAACATTTCTGCTTGTTCTACTTTGTCTATTTCTTTGAATTTTATTAATACCATATCTTTATGATATTTTACTTCTTCAATTTCATATTCTGTTTGATTACTGTTTTTTTCGATATATACTGTTTTTAATTCATCAAATCTTCTAATATCATCTGTAAATGGTTTGACTTTTACCATTCCTTTTATTCCAAATGTATTGACGATTTGACCAATTTCTAGATTTGGTAACATATTGGTTACTCCTATTATCCTATAAATTCTACTGATGCTTTTTTATGTTCTTTATTCGCAACAGCTTTCATAACATTTCTAATAGCTTGTGCAATTCTACCTTGCTTTCCTATTACTTTGCCCATATCTTCTTGGGCTACTTTTACTTCAAATGTAACAGATTTTCCTTTATCTATCGTATTAATTTCGACAGCATCTTGATTCTCCACTAAATTTGAAATAATAACTCTTAAAAATTCTTCCATAATTGAATCCTTCCCTATTTCACCTAAACAAATCAAAAACGAAGCTTTTCATTTGTTTACGCATTTGCTTTTTCAATTAAAGCTTTAACTGTATCTGTTGGTTTTGCACCATTTTTAATCCATTTTTCAACTTTTTCTTTGTCTAATACGATTGTTGATGGATTTGTCATTGGATCATATGTTCCTATTTGCTCTATAATTTTTCCATCTCTTGAAGCTCTTGAATCAGCAACTACAATGTGATAGAATGGAGCTTTTTTCTTTCCTTGTCTTTGTAATCTTATTTTTACCATTTTTGGTTCACCTCCTGAAATTTAGGGATTATGGGGACGGACTCAAATTTCCCTTTTGGGGAAGATTTTTGTCAGCCCTCTAATCACTTTATTTTTATATATAAATTTAAAAACTTAATAACATTTTTATTAAAATACACATTTTCTTTTTGTTTCTATGATATTTTAAAATTTAAAATTCTTTAATGTATTTTCATCAATACCATTTAATAACTTCTTCATACCACCTTTGTTGTTTTTCATCTGTTTCATCATTTTTTGTGTCATTTCAAAAGATTTAATGAATTTGTTAATGTCTTGTACCGTTGTTCCACTTCCTTTGGCAATTCTTTGTCTTCTACTTGCATTTAATAATTTTGTATTTCGTTTTTCCGCTTTTGTCATTGAACAAATGATAGCTTCAATTTTAACAAATTCTTTATCATCTACTTTTAAATCTTTTATTTGATTAAAGCCTGGTATTAGTTTTAATAATGATGAAAATGAACCCATTTTCTTTACTTGTCTAATTTGTGCCAAATAATCATCTAAATCTAGTTCTTTTTTCTTCAATTGCTTTTCAAGTTGTTCTGCTTGTTCCATATCAAATGATTCTTCAGCTTTTTCAATAACTGCTAGAATGTCTCCCATGCCCAAAATTCTTTGAGCCATTCTATCTGGATGGAATACTTCAATGTCACTTAATTTTTCTCCAGTCGCTGCAAATTTAATTGGCTTTCCTGTTACCTTCTTAACAGAAAGTGCCGCACCACCTCTAGTATCACCATCTAGTTTTGTAAGGATAATTCCATCAATTCCAACATTATCACTAAAACTTTGTGCAACATTTACTGCATCTTGACCTGTCATACTGTCTACAACAAGTAATATTTCATGAGGTTTCACATTTGCCTTTAAATTCTTTAGTTCTTGCATTAATTCTTCATCAATATGTAATCTACCTGCTGTATCTAAGATTACCACATCATTTAGTTTTGACATAGCTACAGATAATGCTTGTCTTGCAATATGCACAACATCTTTTGAATTTTCGTTTGCAAAAACAGGTATGTTTAATTGTGCACCAACAACTTGTAATTGTTTGATAGCAGCTGGTCTATATACATCGCAAGCAACTAATAATGGTTTTTTACCTTGTTTTCTAAGTATATTTGCCAATTTTCCTGCTGTTGTGGTTTTACCTGAACCTTGAAGACCTACTAACATGATAATCGTTGGTGGATTTGGTGTGAAATTAATTTGACTTGTTTGTCCACCTAGTAGTTCTACTAATTCATCTTTTACAATTTTTACAACTTGTTGTCCTGGAGTTAAAGATTTTAGAACATCTTGCCCTAAGGCTTTTTCTTGAATGGTCGCAATAAATTCTTTTACAATTTTGTAGTTAACATCAGCTTCTAATAATGCAAGTTTTACTTCTCTTAGCATTTCTTTTAAGTCTGATTCTGTAATTCTTGCTTTTCCTCTGATTTTTCTTGTAATTTCTTGTAATCTAGAAGATAATCCTTCAAAAGCCATTTATACCATTCCCTTCATCTAAAATGTATCTGTCTAGTTGGAAAAGAATTAAATTTTGGCTAGGAAAACAAGTTTGAAATTTATGAGTCGTACTTTTTGTACGTCGATTAAATTCCAAATGAAGTTTGACGACGCCAAAATTGTAATTATTTTTCAACTAGATATCTAAACTAAACAATTTAATTCTTTCTTAATATGTTCTAATACAACAGCTACTTGCTCATCTGAAGATTCTTTTTGAATCTTTGTTAATTCTGATAAAACTTGTTCAATCTTTTTTTCTTGCTTTAACATCCTTTTCATAAACAATAGCTTTTCTTCATATTCAAAAAGCTTCTTTTCCCCCTTTTTGATGATATCTCTAACAGCTTGTCTTGTGATGTCATTGTTTTCTGCAATTTCTGATAAAGACAAGTCATTATTATAGTAGTCATTTATGAATTCAAATTGTTTTTCAGTTAATAATTTTCCATATAAATCACATAAAATACTGATTTCTACATTTTTCTCCATAAATAACGACTCCTTTAAAATGTAATGCTAATAT
>CASEIX010000050.1 GCA_949288095.1 uncultured Eubacteriales bacterium | reverse complement strand
CTTTCTTGTTAAACCATTTAGCCGGGATAGTAGCATTGATGGTTACAGGAACTTTACCACCGATAGCTTCCAGAGGTTGAGGCTCAGCCTTAATGTACTCTTCTGCCAGCGGTTTCAACTTGTTAGAACAAGAAGAAAAAGCCAGAATTGCTGCCAATAAAAAGAATGGCAATAAAAACTTTTTGTTCATAATTACTGTAAGTTTAAAATGTTATAATGATTCTTTTTACTTCAATTCAATAAACCTTTCATTATTAAGGTGCAAAACTAAAGTATTTTTCTTTACATTGTAACTTGTAGGTGATAAAATCGTGCGGATTAAGACTTATTAATAAATTGATAACTACATTTTTGTCTTTCTCTGCCTTTTTATCAACGGATACATCTTTACAATGAGCTCACAAAAATACCCTAATTTTTTTTAATGTAGACGATTTTTGCGGTAAAAAATGTTCTTTAGCCATAAAAATCGGATTTTCATCATCCTCTTTTTTTCTTTGTTTCGTATCCGGATGATAGGTCCTTGAAACCTGATCTTCGTTTTCTTTCATATTTTTGACATATGTCAAAAAAATAATTTGTAACGGGATCAGGGCTGACGCATTACAAATTTCCAGACCTTTTAAAAAGTATTTATCTTTAGGTAGTCAAAGGGATAATAATAAAAATCAAAGAAGTAATGGAAATATTTTCTATATTAGAAAAAGTATCAGATCCTCGTAGAGATCATTTGAAAAAATATAGTTTGGAAAGTATCTTTTATATTACAATATCCGCTGTTTTATGTGGAGCCGAAAGTTGGAATGAGGTATCGGAATTTGGTCGTGCACGGGAAGATTTTTTCAGAGAACGGATAAAAGACTTCCAAGGAATTCCATCTCATGATACATTTAACCGATTGTTTTCATTATTGGATCCCAAAGAATTAGAATTAGGCTTTCGCTCCTGGATACAGGATATATGCGGTAAATATAAAGGGATAGTTAATATAGATGGCAAGGAAATATGTGGTGCCAAAGAAGAAAAAAGGAACGGAAGTTTTGATTCTCTTCGAATGGTAAGTGCATGGTCTTCAGAGAACGGAGTAAGTCTTGGGCAAGAGCGGGTTGATAAGAAAAGTAATGAAATAAAGGCAATCCCTAAACTAATCGAATCTTTAGACCTGCAAGGGTGTATCGTGACTATAGATGCAATTGGTTGCCAACATGAGATAGTCAAAGAAGTGACCAAAGCCCATGCCGATTATCTTATCTGTGTGAAATCCAATCAAAAGACTTTGTACAAGACAATCACGTCGTGGTTTGACGAAATAGACATGGAAGGAAACAAGGTGGAAGGCCACGGACACATTCCTTCCACTCGTTATCAGATGGCTTACAAAGAAGAAAAGCGAGCTCACGGACGGGAAGAGAAACGCTTCTGCCAAGTATATAATAATGGTTGTACAGCAGCAGTATTAGGTTGGGAAAATGCAAATTCCGTCGTTTGTCTGACAAAAGAAAGTACTCGTATAAAAACAGGAAAGACGACAATAGAGAAGCGTTATTTTATTACCTCTTTACCCCTGGATTCAGAAGGTATCCTGCAGGCCATCAGAAGTCATTGGGGCATAGAAAATAAGTTACACTGGCAACTGGACATCACTTTTAATGAAGATGATCAGCGAAAGAAAGGTAATGCCGCACAGAATTTCTCTTTGATAGCCAAGATAGCCATGACCCAATTGAAGAATAATCCACGTAAAGGGAGCATGACTATGAAAAGAAAAATGGCAGGATGGAATTCTGATTTCCTCGTAGAACTACTTGATGCAGACTGGAATCCTCCTTGTAATAAAATAGATTCCAGCAAAAAATGATTGTAATGCGTCGGCCCTGTAACGAGAAAAGGATTAGAAATAAATATAGTGAAGGTTTTATTCTAAGGAGTAACCTATAAAAAGGAAGTTTAATCAAATAAAAATATCAGATTATGAAGAATCTATTATCTATTT
>CASEIX010000049.1 GCA_949288095.1 uncultured Eubacteriales bacterium | reverse complement strand
TTTTCTTGTTTATATCTTCATTTTACACAAAAATCAAAGAAAAAGCAATCCTTTTTGCTCAATTAAATCCTTTTAAATAGCATTTAACTGGTAACTAGAATTTACTTTTTCTAAATATATTTTACTTTTTCAGTTGACCAATCATATTTTTTCATTTCTTGCTCTATGGTTTCATACAAATTTTTTCTATTTTTATATATTATGTACTCTTTGATTTGTAATCCCCATAAGAAAATCACTGATAAAAATATCGCAATATTTTTTAAATATAATATCGCTATACTACTGATAATTGTTATCATAATTAAGGTTATATAAGATATTCTATATATGTATTTTTCAGCAATATGTTTTCCATTAAAAATATAGATAATTCCCTTTAGAATTCTTCCACCATCTAATGGATAAATCGGTAATACATTAAATATAATTAATGTCATATTTGAAAATATCATTATCATTTTATCATCATAATCAAAGTTAAAGGTATTTGATAACATTAGAATCATAATAATTAAAGCATTTGTCATTGGACCTGCTAATGCCACAAATATTTTTTTTATTTCCAAAAGATTACCTTTTTTTATTTTAACATTATAATCTTTTCCTTTTATATCAAAATCAATGGATACACCAAATGATCTTATCTCTATTTTTGCTGGTTTCATCCCTAATAAAATTCCTGCAAATAAATGCCCAAATTCATGTATCATGGCGAATAACATTATCATGGCATAAATCTTTATTTGATTAGTTATAAAGAATAATATAACAAGTATAAATATTTTTAAATCAATTCTAAATCTCATCTTCTCTCCTTTATAATTCTAGTATCTTTTGTGGATCAACCGTTCTTTCTGATATTCGAATTTCAAAGTGTAAATGGGGACCTGTTGAATTTCCAGTAGAACCTACTTCTGCAATTTCTTGTCCCTGTGTAACCATATCTCCTTCTTTTACATATAAGCTATTACAATGTGCATAAATAATACTGACTTCTCCTATTTGTACTTTAATATGTTTTCCATAATCTCCTTCTTCAGAAACTAAGACCACCTGTCCATCAGTTGCTGATTTTATTTTAGTTCCTGTTGTAGCTGCTATATCTGTTCCTGTATGATCTTTGGGTACACTTCCTGTTGCAGTTTCTCTATATCCATATATAGAACTAATTGTTCCTTCTACCGGTTTTATAAAAGTTGTTGTATTTTTTACATTAAGAATATCCTGCTCTTCTTGAGATAAATTTTGCGTTTCTTCTACCTGCTGAATTTCTTCTGTACTTTCTTCTACTGCTCCTCCGATACCATTATTAATTTCTATATTTTCTGTTACATTTGTTTCATTACTTTCTTCATTTTGATTTTCTCCTTCATTTTCTCTATGAAAAATGCCTGTTATATAATTTTTGGTATCTTCATATACTTTTTTAAAATCAATGTCATAAGAAATGATTTCATTTACTTTATTGATAAAATCTTCCGAAAAAATATATTGCTTATTTTGTATTGTATAAATTACTAGATAAATACATATACAAACAAGCAATTGGATAAGCATTTTTTTTAATAGTCTTATATCCTTTTTCTCATTTTTCTCTTTTTTATCCTTTTCATCATGAACAACTGTTAGTCCTTCATTTCTTTTTCTACGCTCATAAATTTCTTCTGCTCGTCTAATTCTCTCTTCTACAGTCATTGTTCTTTCCATACAAAAAACACCTCTTCCTTGGTTTCTTGTTAAACTATATGTTTGGAAAAGGTGTTTTATGCCTATTTAATAATTAATAATATAAATTGCAGAACCATAACAATACTTGCTATATATGCATATTTTTTTAATCTTTTATTAATTCTTGAATTTAAAATAACTTCCTTCTCAGATTTTTCTACTCTTTCTATATATTCTGATACTAACATTTCTGCTTCTTTTATTGCATATTGACTGTCTTCATTATCTCTATTGACTTGCTTTTGTTCTGTATTTTTATTTATCTTTTGAAATTTTTTTATCATCTTGTTAGATTTAAAAACCACATAGGCCTCTTTTACAATATTTGATGGTAAATCTTTTAAAACAACCATATTTTTCAAATCGATATCTTCCATCTGTACCTCCTTAGTTTCTTATGTATTTATTTTCAGTATTTCCATAATTTTTCATTTTATACATGGAAAAACAGGCACATCGTACTTATGACGTACCTGTTTCTCTTCGGGATTTACTTACACCTGGTAATACCTATCTAATCCCTCTATGCCAATCCCAAGTTGTAGGCATTTGTGCATACTCTTGCCGTTCTTCTTTGATTTCTGCATCGGATTTCAAACTGTTACATCCGCATACACCTAGAGTTACAAGCCCCTCTACCATTCCTATTACCAACTGTTTTATACATAAAAACCTCATAATATTTTTTATCACTAATTATTAGTTTAGTACAAATTATTTTTTATACATCTTAGTCAATCTTCTCAATATCCATTCTTGCTTTTTCATATGCGATATCTTCGATGGATACACCAACTAATTTTAATCTATCGCCTGCATTTAATTTTAAAATGACTGTACTCGTTAATGTTATACGATTATTTACTAAATCTTCTAGTACTGGTCCATCATTAAAAGTGCTATTAACTGGTGTATCATTTACAGATAGAACTGCATTAAAGTTAAAAGATCCAGCTCCTTCTTTTATACCATATAATTGGTAGGAAATTTGATAAATTCCTGTTTCATTAATTAAAATGGTGTCAGTTCCTTCTTCATGTGTCAATGCATTTCCAACAACTATATCATTTTGGCTAAATCTGATTGTTGTTGTTCCTAATTGCGTATTATCTCCTTGTACTGCAATGGTTGTTAATATACCTTTTTCTTCATCATTGGTATTAAAAATAATCATGACAACAATAAGCAATATTAAGAAAATAATGCCTACTCCAATAGCTATACACTTACAAATGTCTGCTTGTTCACAATAACAATGCTTCATATAAATCCCCTATATATATTATGAATATCATCACAAATTGTTGATATGAAATTGTATAAATAAAATATAAAAAGCCATCTATTTATTAAATTTTAATCTAATAAATAGATGACAATTTATTTATCCTATTATCAATACATGTAAATAGTTACTTACTATTTTTATATATGTTAAGCAGATTTTAGTTCAAGTCGTAACTTATCAGCTATCATTGCTATAAATTCTGAATTTGTTGGCTTTCCTTTGCTCGCAGAGATTGTGTAGCCGAATATATTTTCTACTGCTTCTTGTTGTCCTCTGCCCCATGCTACTTCTATTGCATGACGAATGGCTCTTTCTACGCGACTTGGTGTAGTATTGAATTTACGTGCAATTTGTGGGTATAGACTTTTGGTAATTTGATTAATAACATCTATATCATTTACTACCATCATAATGGCTTCTCTTAAATATTGATATCCTTTTATATGTGCAGGTACTCCCACTTCGTGAATTATGTTTGTTACTAATGCCTCTAAATTTTCTTCTGACTTTGTGTTATCTGAAGATATTTCTATGTATTGTGGCTTTGTATCTCTTGCTATAAAATTATTATTTGTGTTGGATGTTGTTGGTTTATAAAATTTAAATTCTCTTATTCTCTTTATTAAAACTTCAATATCAAATGGCTTTACTACATAATATTGTGCTCCTAATTCTATTGCTCTTTGTGTTATTTTATCTTGTCCAACTGCTGATAACATAATGCAAATTGGTTTTTTCGCTATTTTGATTTTATTAATATTTTCCAAAACACCTAATCCATCTAGATGTGGCATAATCACATCTAGTAATATAACATCTGGTACTGTATTTGCAATTATATCTATTACTTCTGTTCCATCTTTGGCTTTCGCAATAACCTCCATATCTTCTTGTGCATCTATATATGATGCTAATGTTTGACTAAATTCTTGATTGTCATCTGCTATTAAGACTGTAATCTTTTCTTTCATAATTTTTCCTCCAAAAAACAAATTGTAAA
This sequence comes from uncultured Eubacteriales bacterium, assembly GCA_949288095.1. Lineage (GTDB taxonomy): Bacteria > Bacillota > Clostridia > TANB77 > CAG-508 > CAG-269. Next base: position 8,290 of record CASEIX010000049.1, on the reverse strand, counting down.
TATTTTACAATTCAGATTATATGCTTGCAGATGATAATTTGCAAGATAAATTGGTAATTTTTTCCATTTGTTTTATAAAACCATTATTTTTGTATACTTTTTTCTATGTATTTTTTAGATAAAACCTGTATATTCAAAAAATTAATATTTTTTAATGCATAATCTTTTAATAAATTGTCTTTTTTATCTTCTTCCATTTCTATTTTACAAACAATTTCTTCTGTATAACTTGTATCTTTTATTTGAATATCATTATTTTTACAATAATACTTAAATTTTTCAAAATAATTGTATTCTAACTTCACTTCACACTCTGTTCCTATCGTAAGTTCTAACAGATTACTTTCTTCGATTGCTTTTTGCAAACTATCTGAATATGCTCTTACTAAACCACCCGTTCCTAGCAGTATTCCTCCAAAATATCTTGTTACAACAATTAATACATTTACCAAATTATTTTTTTGCAGAATATTCAGCATTGGTCCTCCTGCTGTTCCAGAAGGTTCTCCATCATCACTAAATCTTTCTACTATTTTTTCATCTTCTAGTACTCTATAGGAAATACAATTATGTCTTGCATCAAAATATTTTTTCTTTATTTTCTTAATTTCTTCCTCGGCTTGTTCCTTTGATGTTACTTTTATAAAATTTGCAATAAACTTGGATTTTTTTACAACAATTTCAGTTTCTATATTATTTTTTATTGTTACATATCGATTCATTTTTTGTTCCTTTTCTTTTTTTATTTTTTCAATTGAACATTAGTTTAAACCTGCCACATAACCTGTAGAATATGCTATTTGTAAGTTAAATCCTCCTGTGTAGCTATCTACATCAATAATTTCTCCTGCAAAAAATAATCCTTTCACTTTTTTAGATTCCATTGTTTTTGGATTAATTTCTTTGATATTGACTCCTCCACTTGTAATAATTGCCTCTTCTATTGGTCTAAATCCTTTTATTATGATTTCAAAGTCTTTGATTTCTTTTATTAGCTGCTCTCTTTCCTTTTTTGTTATTTCATTTACCTTTTTATTAGGATTTATTTTACTTCTTGTAATCACAGCAGGTATTAATTTTTGTGGTAACAATTTGTCTAAACTATTTTTAAATTGTTTATTTTTTGCATCTTCAAAATCTCTTAAGATTCTGTCATTTAATTTCTTTTGATCTAAAGCTGGTTTTAAATCTATTTTTAAAACAATCTTTTTTTCATGAAATAATTTATCAATATTTTTATATCTAACCAAATGTGCCGATGAACTTAAAATGGTCGGTCCTGAAACACCAAAATGTGTAAATACCATCTCTCCAAAATCTTCATATATTTGTTTATTTTTCTCTATATCGATTAATTTTATTTCAACATTTCTTAAACTTAACCCCTGTAATTCCTTACATTCTGCTTTATCATATACCTCTAAAGGAACTAGCGATGGTTTTATTTTTGTTATACTATGTCCTAATTTTTCTACTAATTGATATCCATCACCTGTTGAGCCTGTTAATGGATAACTTTTTCCTCCTGTGGCTAATATAACTTTATTTGCGTTTATGTTTTCTCTATCTGTTTTTACTCCAATAACTGTACTTTCTCCATCTACCATTTCTGTTAAAATCCCTACAACTTTTGTATTATATTTTATATCTATATCTAATTCTTTAATTCTTTTCGTAAAGCATTTTAAAACGTCAACAGATTTATCTGTTACTGGAAAGATTCTGTTTCCTCTTTCTTCTTTTACTTCTAGTCCTTGTTGTTTTAGAAATTGAATGATGTCTTGATTAGTATATTGCTGATAAGCACTATATAAAAACATACCATTTCCTGGTGTATTTTTGATAAAATCTTCCATCTCTAAAGAAGATGTAATGTTACATCTTCCTTTTCCTGTAATTAAGAACTTTTTACCTAATTGATTATTTTTTTCTATTATCAATACGTCATTTTTATTTTCTTTAGCCGTAATCGCTGCCATCATTCCAGCAGGACCACCACCAATAACAATTACTTTATCCAAAACAAATTCCTTTCTATGTCCAATTGGGGACGTTTCTATTTGGGACATTATTTTCTCATTTCTTCTATTGCTTTTAATATACCATATTTTCCATAATCATAAGTTAATCCACCTTGCATATAGGCAATATATGGTTCTCTAATTGGTCCATCACAACTAAGTTCAATAGTTGATCCTTCTGTAAATGTTCCTGCTGCCATAATGACTTCATCTTCATATCCTCCCATTGGACTTGGTTCTGGTACGACACATGAATCAATTGGAGAGCCTTTTTGAATACCTTGACAAAATTTTATTAATTTTTCAGCTGTTCCTAAATGAATGGTTTGTACAATATCTGCTCTTTCATCATTATATTTAGGTTCTACTGTATATCCTAATTCTTCTAAAATGCAACTTGCAAATATAGCTGTTTTAACACTACTTGCCACTACCTGTGGTGCAAAAAATAGTCCTTTTAATAAATTGGTATTTTGGTTTAAAGATGGTCCTATTTCTTTTCCAATTCCTGGTGCTGTTAATCTTTCTGCACATAATTGAATTAAATGTTCTTTTCCTACTATATATGCTCCACTTGTTGCAACTCCAGCCCCTAAATTTTTCATCAATGAACCGACTGCAATATCTGCTCCAACTTCAATTGGCTCTCTATCTTGTACAAATTCTCCATAGCAATTATCTACCATGATGATAACATCTTTATTAACTTCTCTTATAGCTTGAATTGCTTTTTCTATCTTTTCTATTGTTAAACTCTCTCTTGTAGAATATCCTCTTGATCTTTGAATTTCTACTAATTTAACATTATTTTTTGATAATCTTTCTTTAATGGTTTCGATATCAAAATCATTATTTATTAATTCAATTTGTTCATAATGTATTCCGAAAGCTTTTAATGAACTTTCACTAACTTCTTTTCCTATTCCAATAACCGTTTGTAAAGTGTCATATGGTGCTCCTGTAATACTAATCATCGCATCATTTGGACGTAATAATGCAGACAAAGTAATTGCTAAAGCATGTGTTCCTGAAATAAATTGTGCTCTTACTAAACTATCTTCTGCTCTAAACACTCTAGCATAAATTTCTTCTATTTTATTTCTTCCTATTTCATCAATTCCATATCCTGTTGAAGTTGCTAAATGCATTTCTTGTAAGTTACATTCTTGAAATGCTTCTATGACTTTTATACTATTTTTGCTACAAATATCATCCATTTTCTTAAATTGTGGTTCTATCTTTTTTTCTACTTCTTTTGCTAGTTCTAATAACTCTTTGTTCATGTTTATCTTCCCCCCTGTTTATTTGTAAATTTATTTTTCTATACTTTTTCTTATAAATATGTTTTTTAATGATTTATGTTTTAATAACATTTCTATTTTACTATATTTTACATAATTTAGCAAGAACTTCTTTATTTTCTCCCGTAATTGTGCTATAATGTCAAACATGTTACTACATTAACGATTCTAGGATATATAAAATCAGATTCTATAAGGAGGGCTGCAGCAGTAGTGGGTATTATCATAGTTTCATTAGTAGGAGAGAGATTCTCATGGGATGCATTACTCATCTCAGTTAGCATTATCGTTGCAGCCTGTATAATTGGTTCGGCAATTAAAGAACAAATGGAAACACGGAAAAATGGCAAAGATGAAAATGATAATAAACGGAACTAGTAGCCTCCTTATGAGGCTATTTTTATGATAAATCTTTTATATTATAAAAAGACTAGAAGCTTTAACACTTCTAGTCTTTATTAATAATCTTAAATATTTATTATTTTTGTGCATATGGTAATAAAGCAATATGTCTTGCTCTTTTAACAGCAATTGTGATATCTCTTTGATGTTTAGCACACATTCCAGTATTTCTTCTTGGTAAGATTTTACCTTTATCACTGATAAATTTTCTTAATTGTTCTGGATTTTTATAATCTAAAACAAAGTTTTTATCACTACATAATAAACATACTTTTTTTCTTTGTTTTCTGAATCTTGGATTGTAATCCTCATCATAGTTTTTATTATTTCTTTTATTTTGTTTTTTATCTGCCATTTTTATATTTCCCCCCTAACAAATTAGAATGGTAGGTCATCACTTGAAGACATTTCAAAATCTGCGCCCATACTTCCAGGTGCTGTATTTCCAAATGTATTTTCAAAAGTTGTATTATTTGATGTTTCTCCATCTCTTTTACTATCAGCAAAATATGCTTCTTCTGCTACAACTTCTGTTACATAATGTTTTTGTCCTTGGTCATCATCCCAAGTTCTTGTTTGAATTCTTCCAACAATACCTACTTGTTGACCTTTCTTAAAGTATTTGCTACAAAATTCTCCTAATTTAGCCCATGCAACAATATTAATAAAATCTGCTTGTCTTTCTTCTCCTTGTCTTACAAATCTTCTATTAACTGCTAGACTAAATGAAGATACTAATGTGTTATTTGTTTGTGTATATCTTGTTTCTGGATCTCTTGTTAATCTTCCCATTAAAATTACTTTATTCATATCTTATCACCTTTCTTTACTTTAAATAAAGGCCCCTTCTTTATTTAGTGTTTCTTTTCTTATTTTTCTACTTTTACTGTAATAAATTTTATAATGTCATCTGTAATTCTGTAAACTCTTTCAAGTTCAGCTATTAATTCTGGTTTTGCTTCAAAGTTGAATAACATATATGTAGCTTCTTTGAATTTTTTAATATCATAAGCTAATTTTCTTTTTCCCATGTTTTCAACTGATTCTACTTTACCATTTTCATTAATTAATCCTGTAAATTTTTCTTCTAAAGCTTTTAAACCTGCTTCATCAACATTTGGATTAACAATGATAATACTTTCGTATTTATTCATCATCTTTCACCTCCCTATGGATTTATAACCTGTGTTTTTCACAAGTCGAGATTATTTTTTACATTATAGAAAATGTAATTTGCCGTAAAAATAGCTATGCTATCTTTAAAGCACAGCTATTTTATCATATTTTTTCCCATATTGCAAGCATATTTTTTACTTTTTATATAACTTCTTTTTCGTTTTTCTATCTTTTATTCCTTATAAAAATCAAATGTGCGATTTTTCTGTTCCTTCTGATTTTGTAGTTCAAACCATTTTGGTGCTACAAAACAATATATAATGATTGTAATAAGATTATAAATTACAACATATGCTCTTAACAGAAGTGCATAATATTCTTCTCTTTCTTGTTTTAGATATTCTTGTAAATTTTCAGCAGCACTTCTCAGTGTTCCTACAAATTCCTGTAATTCTTTTCTTTCTCTTTCTGTTAATGTATCATCATATTGTATATTACCTTGTGGAATCTCACTATGTATCTGTTCTTCATACTCTGCAATATCTTTTACTACTGAAAAGATGTTATATGCAACAAGTACTACTGTAAAAGCAATTAATATTTTTTTCAGAGTTTCCATATCCATATCTTTCCACAATATTTTTACTCCCATAAACACAATACATAAGTTTCTAATAATACATATTCCATATGATGCTATCTCGCTTATTTCTATGTTAAATAAATATATAATCACATTCAGTATAATATTTAAAGCTATACTTAGTACAATTAATTTTATAGTTTCCAATACAATTTTTTTCATGTTATAAATTCCCTTTTATTTTTTCTATAAACATTTTATCTCTATTTTTATCATGTGTCAATGATTACATCTTATGATGTTTATCCCTCCTGAATTGTATGTTTGGTCAATATTCTTTTTTCTTTTTTGGCATTCATTTTATTGATTTGTTTTTGTAATTCTATAATTGGTATTGGTAATATAGAAATGCCTAATGTTATCAACCATTGTTCATCAGTTAAATTTATTACACTAAATATATTTGCCAAAGCAGGAATAAATACAACAATTGTCTGTACAATAACTCCAAGAATAAAGCTTCCTATTAAGAATTTATTTTCTAATATACCAACTTTAAAAATAGATTTTTCACTTTTAATGTTAAAACTGTGGACAAGTTCTAATACTCCCATACTGATAAACGCCATTGTCCTTGCAACTTCTACTCCATAATATTTATTTCCAATACTAAAAGCAATTAATGTAAGCATTCCTATCATCATACCTTCTAATATGATTTTACTCCATAATCCATCTGCAAATATTCCTTTTTTTGAATTAATTGGTTTTCTTTCCATAATATCTTTTTCAGGTGGTTCTAATCCTATGCTAATTGCAGGTAAAGAATCTGTTACTAAATTGATCCATAATAGTTGTATCGCAAGTAATGGTGATTGAAGTCCTAAGACCAATCCCATAAAAATGGTTACAATTTCTCCTATATTTGTCGCAATTAAAAAGTGAATGGCTTTTCTGATATTATCATAAATATTTCTTCCTTGCTTGACAGCATCTACAATGGTTACAAAGTTATCATCTACTAAAATCATATCTGCTGCATTTTTGGCAACATCTGTCCCACCTTTTCCCATGGCAATTCCAATGTCTGCACTTTTTAGTGCAGGACTATCATTGACACCATCTCCTGTCATTGCTACAACTGCACCCTTTTTTTGCCATGCTTTTACAATCCTTACTTTATGTTCAGGTGTTACTCTTGCAAAAACTGTATAGTTTTGAATTTCTTTTTCAAATGTTTCCTGATTTAATCTATCTAGTTCTTCTCCTGTAATTGCTTTATCGTTTTTTGAAAATATACCTATTTTTTCTGCTATTGCCTTGGCAGTTGCAATATGGTCTCCTGTTATCATGACTGTTTTAATGCCAGCTTTTTTACAAGTTTCTACTGCTTCTTTGACACCTTCTCTTGGTGGATCTATCATACCGATTAAACCTACAAAAGTTAAATGATTTTCAATGCTATTACTCTCTATTTTATTTGGTAACTGCTCTACATCTTTATATGCCACAGCAATTACTCTTAATGCTTTATTGGCCATTTTCTCATTTTCTTTTGCTATTTTTTCTTTGTATTCTCCTATACATTTATTTAATAATACATCTGGCGCTCCTTTTGTTATTACTCTATATTTTCCATTTTCTAATTTGTGTATGGTTGTCATCATTTTTCTGGTTGAATCAAATGGAATTTCATTCACTCTTGGCATAGATTGATATAATTTATTTTTGTCTAGTTGATTGATATAGGCTGCTTCTACTAGTGCCATTTCTGTCGGTTCTCCAACCACTTCTACCTTTCCATTATTTGTTTCTATTTTACTATCTGTACACATAGTTGCCAATTCCATCGCAAAGTTTGGATTTTCTGCCTTAATTTCTACTACCTTCATTTTATTTTGTGTTAATGTCCCTGTTTTATCTGAACAAATCACATTACTACTTCCTAATGTTTCAACCGCTGGTAATTTTCGAATAATGCTATTTCGTTTTGCCATTTTGGTTACTCCAATAGATAGCATAATGGTAACAATTGCTGGTAATCCTTCTGGTATGGCTGCCACAGCTAATCCAACAGAAGTCATAAACATTTCCATAGGTGGTATTTTTTTGATGATTCCAATAACAAAAATGACTAAACAAATCATTAAACAAATCACACCTAATATTTTTCCTACTTGATTTAATTTCTTTTGAATTGGTGTTTCTGGTGATTCATTTTCTATAATCATATTGGCAATTTTTCCGACCTTGGTATCCATTCCAATTTCTGTTACAATAACTTTGGCATGTCCATTGACTACCGTACTTCCCATAAATACCATATTGATAATATCTCCTAATGGTATTCCTTTTTTACAAATGACAGCTCCATCTTTTTCAACAGCTTCTGTTTCCCCTGTTAAACTAGATTCTTCTACTTTTAAATTAAAATTTTCTATAATTCTACCATCTGCTGGTACACGATTTCCTGCCTCTAAAATAACAATATCTCCTACTGTTAATGTTTCTGATGGTATTTCTATTTCTTTTCCATTTCGAATGACTTTTGACATTTGTGGTGTCATTTTTTTCAGACTTTCGATTGATTTTTCTGCTTTTGCTTCTTGTAAGACACCCATAATCGCATTTAGTACAACAATTGCTATGATAATGATAGAATCCACATAGTCATTTTCTCCTTGATACCAAGATACACCTGCAGATACAATTGATGCCATAATTAAGATGATAATCATAAAATCATTAAATTGTTTAAAAAACTTAATAATGATTCCCTCTTTTTTACTATTTTCTAATTCATTCTTACCATATTTGTTTTGTCTTTTTAAAACTTCATTATCATTAAGTCCCTTATGAAAATCTGT
>CASEIX010000048.1 GCA_949288095.1 uncultured Eubacteriales bacterium | reverse complement strand
CTTTGAAAGAACTTTATCTTATATTTTTACATTTAGCAAAACTTAATTTAGTTCTTGAAAAAGCGTAAAGATTTGTCGACGCGAAAAATTGCTTTGCAATTTTTCTGTGCAATGTCGCTTTTATTGTATTAAAGAAAACTTGTTTTTCTTTAATACAATGAAAGTCAGAAATCAAAAGTCTTAATTTCTCTTTGACTTCTGAATCTGACTTCTGATTACTATTTTAATTCTTTTCTACTATTTTGTATTGTTTTTATGGTATCTTGTAATGAGATTTCCATTAGTTTTAATGCTTCTGACATATTTGTTTCCAATTTTTCTAATGTTTCTTTCATTACATCTTCTGTATTTCCTAATAAGCTGTCTGCATATTCTTTTGTTCCTTTTGATATCTCTCTTGACATTTCATTTGCTGTTTCGATAATTTCTGTTTTTTGGTCATATGCTTTTCTTGTAATTTCATGTTCATCAATCATGGCTATAATTCTATTTTCAGCCTCTTTTACAATTCCATCTGCCTCTTTTTGTGCTTCTGCCAATATTCTTTGTCTTTCTTCTTTTATCCATTTTGCTTGTTTTAATTCATCTGGCAATTTTAAACGAATTTCTTTTATCAAATCTAATATTTCTTCTTTATCTACAACACTTTTTGAAGAAAAAGGTAAATTCCTACTTCTTTCTAATAAATCCTCTAATGTTTCTAATAATGTAAAAATCTCCATGGTTTTGCCCCTTTCTACTATTATATCCTTTTTAAGAATATAAGATATGCTCGTCCATATTTTCGTATGTCAGTTATTTCACAATCTATATGTTTTAAACTTTCTAATATTCTATTATTATCATCTGTTTCTACGATTATCATTGCATTTTGATTTAATAAATCTTTCTCTATAACTATTTTTATTGCATCAATCGCAAAATCGGTCTTATATGGTGGATCCAAAAAAACAACATCTAACTTTTCATGTATTTTATTTTCCAAAACCTCTTTGAAGTCATCTTGATATAATTCTATATTTTCCAAAGCATGCGTTTTTTCTATATTCTTTTTGATTATCATACATGCTTCTTTTGACTTATCACATAAAATAGCTTTTTTAGCTCCTCTACTGACTGCTTCTAAGCCTATTGCTCCACTTCCAGAAAACATATCTAAAAATACAGAATCCTGGATTTCATTTTGGATAATATTAAATAATGATTCTTTTACTCTATCTAAAGTAGGTCTTGTATTTTCTCCCTCTAGTGTATACAATTTTGTTCCTTTTGCTTTTCCTGCTATAATCCTCATATTTAAACCTTTCTTTACTACTATCATTTTATACCTTTTTCTTTTAAAGTCAATACTATTCATACAAATGTAACATACATTTAACAGTTCTGTAATATATTTCCCTAATTGTAATATTTTTCTCTTGTTTCCTACTTTTTTCTTTAAATTCTATGTATTTTTATAGTATATGATTTTTTATAATACAAAAAGACTATCCAAAATAGATAGTCTTTTGTAAAAATATATTAATCCTCTTTATTAACATCTTTTAATAATTCTAATTGTGAAATTAAAAGTGATTCCATTTTTGCTTTATATATATCAAATTGTTTTTTTATGTCATCTAGTTCTTTGGTTTTTAATACGATTTGATTTTCCAATTCATCAGCTTGTTGTTTTGCTGAACTTTTTGCATCATTAATAATTTGATCTGCCTGTTGTTTAGCAACATTTTTAATATCTTCTGCTGTCGTTTGTGCCATAACTAATGTATTTTGTAAAGTTGTTTCAATTGTTTTATAATGTTCTAAACTTTTATTTAATTCTTCTACTTGTGCTCTTAATTCAGTTATTTCTTTATAGTTTTTTCCATAATCAACTGTCAAATCGTCTAAAAAATCATCAACTTCTTCTACATTATATCCATTCATCATCTGTTTAGAGAATTTTTTATTTTCGATATCTAATGGTGTAATCATATTTCCTCCTTATAAAAAGGCACAAAGACCCCTTGATATGTTTTATATTCATTAATTGATTCCATTATTTTTTAACCATGAAACAGATAATTTACTCTTGATTTCTTCTCTAGCCATTTCATTTGTAATTTCATAGTTTGATGGTGCTACTAAAAAAATAGAGTTTGATACTTTTTGAATATATCCATCTAATGCATATACGCCACCACTAATAAAATCTACAATTCTTCTAGCTACATCTTTATTTACATATTCTAGGTTAACAATAACAGATTTTCTTTCTTTAAGAAAACTACATATTTCATCTGATTGTTCAAATGTTGTTGGTTGAGATATAACCATTTTTATTGCATTTGGTTGACTTTGTTGCATATTAACAACTTTATTATTATTCTTTCTTCCAAATATTTTTTTATCTTCTTCTTCCTCTTGTTCATCATCATAATCATAGATGTCCTCATCTTCATATTCTTCTGGTTCAGCTGAGTCCATTCCAAATAGTCCCCAAACTTTATCCATTAACGCTCCTGACATAAAAAAACCTCCTAAATTACTTCATTTGTATTCATTTGTACTAAGTATCTACTTTTTTTTCAAGGTTGTCAATAGTTTTTTAAAATGTAATATTTTTTTAATATTTTTGTAACATTTTCGTAATATTAATCTTCTACTTTTGTCAAGTCTGGATTAATAATCACTTCATCATATAAACTAATTTTTTTATAAGAAATAATTTCTTCATTTGAAAAACCTAGTTCCTTTAATTCATCTGTATCATAAGGCTCTACAATAGAATATTTTTCTCCTTCTCTTTTTACTTTTACTAATAATTTATTTAAATATCCTGCTCTATTTCTTACAACATATGCCAAATCATTTTCTTTTACAATTGCTTGATTAGGAACTTTTAATCCTGTTTCACTCCACCAGATCAAATCAAATGAAATTTTTCTATAACTAATTAACTCTTCCACACCTTTTTCGATTTTTAATATTAACACTCTATCATTGTCATTCTCTTCTAAAATATATGTAATTTCTGCTGAAACTTCTGAACCACTTGGTAACCTTACTCTTATTTTATCGCCCACCTGTGCATTTTTTGATTCTTCTGTATTACTAATGGTAGCTATATAACAATATGTATTATCAATAATTTTTCCACTTTCTTCACTTGTTGGCACAATCTTTCCAGTTTTTAAATCCAAATTTTCTAAATACTCTTTAGTTAATGTAGAAAAACATTCTTCAGTTGGTTTTAACACCTCTTCTAACCCGTCTACTTTATAAGATACCACACCACTTTTACTTGAATTTACATATTCAGCTCCTGAATTTAATTCATTCTCATAGTTTTTTCTTTCTTCAATTAATTCTTTTAAGTAAGAGCCTTGTGGGCTTAAATCACCTGCAATATTTGCCTTTTTCGTAATCAATTCATTGATTTCTTTTTTATATTCTTCTAATTTTGTTGTATCAGTAATATTACCAATTTCTAATAACTTCTGATCTATTTGTGTTTCTAAGGAAACCATATCTCCTTTCAATAATCCATTTTCTGTTTCTGTTTCATTTTGCATAGCTTCTTGTATTTTGGTATCCAATTCTGCAATCTTTTCCTTTAGAGAATCTTCATTTTTTGTATAATATCTAAATACAGCTTCATTAACCGCAACCTTTTCTCCTTCTGCTTTAATTTTTTCCATTCCATTTTTATAATTTTCACCTTGTATAACAACTTCATCTCTAATCACATATCCAATATCTGTTTCTTCTGAATATAAAGTACCTTCTTCCAAAGTAAAAATATCTGTTGGTTGCTTGATTAATAAATATATTGTATAAATAACATATATAATTACTAGAAAAATAGCAATATAAATAATCATTTTTCTATTAAATTTTACTTTTTTCTTTTGCCCTTTCGGTTCTATTGTTTTTTCTTCTAACATTTCTTTTTCATATTGTTTCAACTTTCTTCTCATTCCTTTCATCAAGGTGTTTTCTTATGCATATCTCTCAAAATAATATCTATATGATTCTGCATGTTATCTTCTGCGTTTAACCATATGGTTTGCTTATTCTTTCTAAACCATGTCAATTGTCTTTTTGCATATCTTCTAGTTTCCATTTTTATTTTTTCAATCATTTCTTCTTTTGTCATTTTTCCTTCTAAATATTCTACTACTTCTTTATATCCCAATCCTTGCATAGCTGTTGGAAATGTATCATATTTTGCTAAAATTTGTTTTACCTCTTCAATCAGTCCTTGCTCTATCATGATATCTACTCTTTTGTTAATTCTATCATATAATTTTTGTCTATCCCAATTTAAGGCATATACTTTATAATCATATTCTACTTCTTTTTTTCTAGATTCTATCTCTTGCTCTGTTTTTGTCTTTCCAGTTGCATGATAAATTTCTAATATTCTTAATATTCGTTTTTTATCATTTAGACTAATTTTTTCTATCGCTTTTGCATCTATCTGTTTTGCTCTTTCATATAGTTCTTCTAGTCCTTTTTCTTCTATTTCTTTTTCTAATTTTTTTCTATATGCTTCATCCAACTTGATATCTTGATACTCAATTTCATAAATCAAACTATCTAAATATAGTCCTGTCCCCCCAACAACAATCGGCATTTTTCCTTTTTTAATAATCTCTTTTATTGCTTTTTTAGCATCTATTTTATAATCTGCTACACTATATCTCACTTCAGGTGATACATATCCTATCAAATAATGTTTAATTCCTTGCATTTCTTCAGGCGTCGGCTTTGCTGTTCCAATATCCATATCTTTATAGATTTGCATAGAATCACAAGATACAATTTCACCATTTATTTGTTTTGCTAATTCAATAGATAATGCCGTTTTTCCAGATGCTGTTGGTCCACATATAACAATTACTTTATTTTTCTGCATTTTGCACCTCATTATATATATTGATAATTCCCTCTTGTGTGCTTTCTAAATATCCTTTTTCCACAAATATACATATTACAAATATAATCAGTAAAATGATGATTCTTCTTTTTGCTTGTTGTTTGTCTATTTCCTCTTCTAATATTTTATCAACCAAATTGGCGATAAATGGAAGAAATATTAATGCATTTAATCCCGTAAAAACGCAAATTAATGTGTTCGATATTGTTTTTTGTATTTCTTCACTTGGATAAGCAATATTTGAACTAGAAATATTATATAAAATTGCAGTAAATCCATACATTATCAGTAATCCTATAATCATAAATGCAATTTTTCTCGGTTTTTCTATATTTCCTAAATTATGCCACATCCATATCATGCTTACCACAAATATCAAAATTGCTCCTATTATAATTAATGTCATTTTGTTTCTCCTTACTTTCTAGCAAATTTTCTTTCAATATCATATTTTGTCATTTTAATTTCTGTTGGTCAACAATGTGGACAAGTACATTGATTTGGTAAAGATAATAATTTATCCATTAAGCTTTCCACCTCTTTTTCATCTAAAGCCATATTTGCTTTAACTGCTGCCTTACATGCTACTGTTGCTATAAATTTTTCTTCTTTTTCTTGTTTTGCTGTTCTTGCTACTGTATTAATTTCATCCAAAGTTTCTAAAAATAATTCTTTTGTGTCTAAATCAATACAAACGGTTGGCACTCCTGTTAATTTGATTGTATTTTCTCCAAATTCTTCTAAAGTAAATCCTGCTTTTCTAAACATTTCCATATTTTCTTTTGCAATATCCATTTCTTTATGTGTTAATGTAATGACATCTGGTAATAATAACATTTGAGAATCTTTACTTGAATCACTGTAATAATTCTCTTTTACTTTTTCATACATAATTCTTTCATGTGCTGCATGTTGATCTAAAATATACATTTCTTGTCCAATTTCTATAATGATATATGTTTTAAAGACAATCCCAATAAATTTATATGCTGGTTTTTGATACTCTTCTAATCCTTCAAATACAGATACATTATCTTTTAATAAATCAACATCTTTTTCTTCTTTTTTCTCCTCAACTTTTTCTTCTTCATCTTGTATTGGTAATCTTCCAAACAATTTTGCATACATTTCATTAAAATCATCTGTTACCACTTGAGGATTGTCATTTAGTTGTTGCATTTTTTCTTTAATTTCTTTAAATTCTTGTTTAATTTCTGGATTTTCTATATTTTCAATCATCTCATTTGTATTATCCACTACTTGTTCACTATCTGTGGATTCTTGCATATTTTTTTCTTCCTGTACACTATATTCTTCTTTTGATTCTTCTAATGTTTCACCTATTTGATTATTTTTCTCTGTTTGATTATCTATATTTTCTTCTACCTGTATAGTAGGTGTGCTTACATTTTTCTCTTTTAGCTCTTTTTCTAAATTTTCCTTCATTTGTTTTAATTTTGCTAATATATCAGAAGTATCAATTGGTTCACCAGCATTTATTTTGTTTTCTGCCGTATTTTTTGCACGATAAACATCTTCTATAATATTACCACTTGTTTGTTCAGAATCATGTATATCTTCTACTACATTTGTTTTAATTTTACTTTCTTCATCTGTATAATTTTCAATTTGTTTTTCATTTTGTTTTCTAAAAGAAAATAAACCTCCTACATCTTGTCTTTTTTGTTTTTCCTCTTTTAAATTTTTTAATCTTTCTTCAAAAGTCAATTCTCTTGCTGTTTCCATATTGTCTTCATGTAGTGCTTTTTCTGAGTTAGCAACTAATTCTGTTTTTAATAAAGTATCTTTTATAGCGTGATATATTGATTGGAAGATCTTATTTTCTTCTTCAAATCTTACCTCTAATTTTGCTGGATGTACATTGACATCTACTTTGGCTGGATTCATTTCAATATTTAATATAACAAATCCAAATTTTCCGATTGGAATTAATCCTTTATATGCTTGTTCTGTTGCTGCTGTTAAAGTTTTGTCTTTTATATATCTCTTATTGACAAAAAATAATTGATTTGAACGATTAGAACGTGCAATTTCTGGTTTTCCTACAACACCTACAATGTTGATATCTTCGTATTTATATGAAACTTCCATAACACCATTTGCAATATCTTTTCCATAAATACTATAAATAACACTTTTAATATCTCCACTACCATTTGTTTGAATTACCGTTTTTCCTGTATTAATTAATTTGATAGCAATATTAGGATTTACTAATGCAATTCTTGTAATAACATCTTCAATATATCCTGATTCTGTGTAATCCTTTTTCAAAAATTTATATCTAACCGGTGTATTAAAAAATAAATTTCTAACTGTAATTGTTGTTCCCGTTTTACACCCTGCTTCTTCTTTTTCTAAAACATTTCCTGCTTCTACAACTATTCGATAGCCGATTTCCTGTTCTTGTGTTTTTGATACCATTTCTACATTAGCAATTGCCGCAATACTTGCTAATGCTTCTCCTCTAAAACCCATAGAAGTGACGGTATTTAAGTCATCTGCACTCCTTATTTTACTAGTTGCATGTCTTTCAAAAGCAATTTCTAAATCATCTTGTGCAATTCCTTTTCCATTGTCACTTACTTTTATGTAAGAAATTCCTCCATTTTTAATTTCTACTGTTATATTCGTTGCTCCTGCGTCAATTGAGTTTTCTACCATTTCTTTTATAACAGATGCTGGTCTTTCAATAACTTCGCCGGCCGCAATTTGATTGATTGTTAGTTCATCTAATAAAACGATATTTCCCATTGTTTCCTCCCTCTTTTGTTTTTACTTACTTTGGTGCTATTATATCATTTTCTCTTTCTTTTTGTATAGGTTTTCATCAAAAATTCAAAAAAAGTTGCCATTTTTTTGGCAACTTTTTCTTTACTCTTATTCTACACTTTTTAAACTTCCTATCATATCAATTTTCTTTAATGTAAAATATGTGACAATATTAACAATCATTGAAAATACAAATGTAATAGCCACTGCATATACATAACTAATTGGATGAATCACTTTTTCAAATCGTAGGATATTAATTTCACAAGTTCCTAAGATATAGAAATTTAAGAAATATCCTACTACTAATCCCAACAAAATTCCTATAATGGTTAAAATAATCGTTTCTCTTGTGACATAATCATATACTTCTCTATCATAAAATCCCAATACTTTTATAGTCGCTAGTTCTCTAATTCTTTCACTAATATTAATATTGGATAAATTATACAATACTACAAATGCTAACAGTCCTGCTGATACAATCAAAACAATAACCACATAATTTAGTGAGCTCATCGTATCATCTAAAGTTTTCATCGTATTTGTTGTCAAAGTAACTGTTTGAACCTCATTTTGTGCTACCATTTCTTGCATAACAGTTTCTTCTTGCTCTTCATTCAACTGATTATCCTGTACTAACAATACATTTGTACTATATGTTTCACCAAATACTTGTTGATATAATGCTTTTGACATATATACATAATGACTAATATAATTTTCTGTGATACCTACTACTTTTATTTCTTTTTCTATATCATCAGCAGTTGTTACCGTTATGGTGTCTCCTACTTTTGCATCAATTAATTCTGCTAATTTATCTGTTATGATAATTCCCTCTTCTGATAATGTAAATGGTTCTTCTGTTTTGACATCTCTTAATTTAATCACTTTATCAATTTCTTGATTATCACTTGGAACAACAATTTGAACAGTTTCGCTATTATCACCTTTTTCAGCTGTTCCAGATTCCATGTAGGTTTCTACTACTTCCTGTATATTTTCCTTCTGTTTTAGATTTTCTATATATGTATTTCTTTGTTCTTCTGTCAAGGCTGTTTTTAAACTGACTAACATATCATAATGGAATATATCTTCATACTGATTTGGTAAAATAGATGATATAGAATCTTTTAATCCAAATCCTGCTAATATCAAAGAAGTACACCCCATAATACCAATAATGGTCATCAAAAATCTTTTCTTGTATCTAAAAATATTTCTAACAGTTACTTTATGTGAAAATTTTAATCGTTTCCAAATGAATCCTACTCTTTCTAGTAATACCCTTTTTCCATATTTTGGTGCTTTTGGTCTTAATAAGGTTGCTGGTGTTTCTTTGACTTCTTTTAAGATAGTATACAAGGTTGCTCCTACTATACAAATATAAATCAAGCCTAATCCCATTGAAGAATATTGATGATTAAATGATACAATAAATTCTGGTAATGTATACATCATTTCATACATATCCCATATAATTCTAGGTAATAGTTGGAATCCAATATTCATTCCAATGACACCACCAATGATACAAGCTAAACTAGAATAAATGATATATTTTAGCATAATATGAAATTTATTATATCCTAACGCTTTCAATGTTCCAATTTCTTGTCTTTCTTCCTCTACCATTCTCGTCATAGAAGTTAAAGAAACTAATGCTGCTATTGCAAAAAATACAATCGGGAATACCATACTTAAATTTTCTATACTTTCTGTATCTTGGATATAACTGCTATATCCTGCATTTTGTTGTCTATCTAATATATACCATTCCGCTTTTTCTATTTCTGATACTTTTTCTCTTGCATCAATTAATTTTCCTTCTGCTTCTTGTATCTTTGTATTAAATTCTGCTCTTGCTGTTTCTAATTCTGCTTCTGCATTTTGAATTTCTTGTTTAGAAGCTTCTAATTCTTTTCTAGCACTTGCAATTTGAGCATAAGTCTTATTTTTTGTTTGTTGTAAGCTCGCTTCTTGACTTTGAATTTGATTTCTTGCACTATCAATTTGTGCTTCTGCATTTTGTAATTCCTGTCTTCCACTAGCAATTTGATTGTCAATCTCTGTCATTCCCGCTTCAACAGATTGCTTATTGGTTTCATACACCTGTCTTGTTGCTTGTAATGTTGCAATTTCTTGATTGATTGCTGCTATTTCTTCTTCCGTTTCTGCTGTTTCTAATTGTGCTTGTTTTTCAGCAATTGAATTATCTGTAATTTTAATGGCATTATTTATGTTGTCTAATGTACTTTGTAAGCCAGCCTTTTGATTTTCAGCTTGTTCAAATCCTTTTTCTGCTTCTATTTTTTCATTATTGAATCGAAGTGCATTTTTGGCTACTTCTGTTTTTGCTGATTCTATTTTTGCTTCTGCACTTTGAAACTGTTGATTGGCTGCTCGTTCATTACTATTAATTTCTGCCTCTCCAGATTCGATTTGTTCTTTTCCTTCATTGATTTTATTTTCTGCATCTTGAAGCTCAGTTTCTCCATTTTGTTTTTCTGTATTAAATTCTTCTTCTGCTTTTTCAATTTCCGCATTTGCTTCATCTATTAATTCTTGATATCTTGCATTTTCTCTTTCTTCTTTTATCTCTTCTATTTTATTTTTTGTCTCTTCTACATATTTTTCATATTTATGACTTCCTGTTTGATATTTATCACTATTTTCCAATGTTATATAAATTTCTGTATAGACTTCTGAATTGACATTTTCTCTATTGACATAGATATAATAATTAATCACACCTGTTCCTAATTTCGTACTTCCTCTTTCTCTGGATATGTATAAAGGGCTATCTACCACACCAACAATTTTTAGTGTTTTATGTTTTAAATATTCTGTTTCTTCTCCTTCTGCTACATTGGTTCCATTTTCTCCTTCACTTGTTTCAGTTGTATCTATTTCATTTGTAGCAGTTTCAGTTGTCTTCTCTGGTTCAATGTCAATTGTATCACCAATCTTTTTACCTGTTCCCTCTAAAAAGCTTTTTTCTACTACACATTCATCTATGTTTTCAGGCATAGTTCCTTCTACTAAAACAGGCGTATTCACATCATCTACACACAAAATTTTTGAAACAATTTCTTTATCATTTGTTTGAATTAATCCATCTCTACTATATGTACCATATACATTTTCAACATTTTCTATATTGGATAATGCTTCTATATCAGCATCTGTTAACCCAAGTGTTGACATGACTTCAATATCATATACCTTCTGATTTTTGTAATATGTATCAATCGAATCTACCATATCTGGTGAAGAAGCTCTTAATCCTGCGAAAAAGCCTACACCTAATAAAGCCATCAATAAAATAGAAATAAATCGTTTATAGGATTTCTTAATTTCTTTAAAAGTATCTTTTAGTAATGCTTTTTTTATTTTCACTCGCATCACCTCCAAACTTCATTTTAGTCCATTTGGACAATTGGGGACGTTTCCTTTTGGACATTTATTGAACAATTTGACATGTCCCTAATGTTCCATCATTACCATTCTATATTTTCTACTGGAATTGGATTTTGATTACTTTCGATACTTTCTGCAGTTCCATTTTTAAATCTGATAATTTTATCTGCCATCGGTGCAATTGCTGCATTATGAGTGATGATAATAACTGTCATATTTTCTTTTCTTGCTGTATCTTGTAATAATTTTAAAATTTGTTTACCGGTTTTATAGTCTAAAGCACCTGTTGGTTCATCACATAATAACAATTTAGGATTTTTAGCAATCGCTCTTGCAATTGCTACTCTTTGTTGCTCTCCTCCTGATAATTGAGATGGAAAATTCTTTTTTCTGTCTGCTAATCCTACTTTTTCCATCACCTCATCTGGACTTAATGAATCTTTACAAATTTGCGTTGCCAATTCCACATTTTCGATGGCTGTTAAATTTTGAACCAAGTTATAGAATTGGAAAACAAATCCAATATCTTCTCTCCTGTATTTAATTAATTGTTTATTTTTTAATTTTGCCACATTTTTTCCATCAACAATCACATCTCCTGAGGTAACACTATCCATACCGCCTAATATATTTAAGGCTGTTGTTTTCCCCGCTCCTGATGGTCCAACAACAACAACTAATTCTCCCTTTTCTATTGAAAAATTTGTATGATTTAAAGCTTTTATGATGATTTCTCCCATTTTATATTCTTTACAAACATTTTTAAATTCTATGTATGCCATATATATTCTCCCTTCTTTAAGAGATTTGGTTATTTGCTCAGATTTTCATCTGTAATAGCAATATATTTTTAAAAAATAATTATCTATTTTTCTAATGACATTATATCATATGAAAATAAAAAGTAGAAGAAAATTTTTCCATTTAAATGTAAATTTTAAGTGAACTTTAAGATTCCTCTTTAAGTTCACTTTTACTTTGTGCTTTACACATCCATATAAATTCACACTACATATTCTATTATATTATCTTTAAAATATTTATGCATTTCTTCTAGCAGAAACTGTTTTCCCTCTTCTCTTAAATCTGATTTATACATATATTTTCCTTTTCCTCTTCCCTGCATTTTTTCTTTATCATAAATTTGAATCGCATTTGGAAATGCTTCTTCATTAATTTTTGTATGAACAAAACTATATGTCATAAAAATAATTTCAAAAAATACTTGTTTCTTTGCTTTTTTAGATAATTTATTATCTAACTCTATAATTAATTCTTTATATAATGATTTCCAATTTTCAACCATAATCACAGGTGCCATTAAAATTCCTACTTTATATCCTGCTTCACTTAAACTATTAATTGCTTTAATCCTTTCTTCTAATCTTGAAGTTCCAAACTCAACACGATTAATAATTTCTTTTGGATTTAGACTCATTCTAATAATCACTTTTCCTTTATGATCTAAATCTAATATATTCTCTACCATAGAAAATTTTGTCGGCAATGTTAAAAATCCTTTTTTCGTATCTTTAAAGTTTTCAATGGTCCAAACTAGATTATTGGTAATCGTATTTTCTAAAATCAAATCACTATTACTACCAATTTCAAAAGTTAATTCTTTTTCTGAATTTTCACTTGTTTTTATGATTTTTTCCAACATCTTTTCTCTATTGACAAATAAACGTAAATAAGCACATTTATTATAATTACATACTAGATAACAATACATGCAAGCAGCCGTACAACCAGAAGAAGTATAAGGAACTAAAAAATCGGAAGTTTTATGATTTGGAACAAATTTATGTGTTTTTCTAACACCAATAATTAAATTTCGTTTCATATCCATAAACTCTTTATTGGACTTTTTTCGCATCTCTTCAATATTATTATGATTTTCGATTTCCACCTTTCGGACTTCCTTATATTTTTCCATTAATTCTTTTCCTAATGTATAATTTTCAATATCTTTTTCAAAATAAATCACTTTCGGTTTAAACATCTAAATCATCCTTTCATGACTTAGTTTAACCGAAAGCGACTTTTTTATTTATTTTTTTCATAAGTTACATATTCATATGTAAAATTATTTTCTTCATCTTCTGGTCCTTTTTCTCTGCTTACTTCTTTCCATTTTGTTTCATCAATTCTTGGAAAGAAGGCATCTCCATCAAAGTCTTTATCAATTTCTGTTATATACATTTTTTTTACATATGGCATTAATAAATTATAGATAATAGCTCCACCTATGACAAACGCTTCTTCTTCATTTTCTATATATTCTTGTATTTGTAACATAGAATGTACAACTTCTACATTTTCATCATCCACTTTAAAGTCTGGATTTTGTGTAAATACAATGTGTTTTCTATTAGGTAGTACTCTTCCTAAAGATTCAAATGTTTTTCTTCCCATAATAATGGTATGTCCTGTTGTTAATGTTTTAAATCTTTTTAAATCATCTGATAAGTGCCATAAGAGTTGATTATCTTTTCCAATGGCATTATTTTTTGCTTTTGCTACGATAATACTCAACATGTTAATTCATAATCCTTTCTTTATTTCAAAATCTTATTGTATATAAAAAATCTTCATATCCATGCATAGAAATTTTTGATTTCGTTATGCATGTTTCTTATATAGCAACTGGTATTTTACCAATTTTTACATCTTTATTATAATCATATCCTTCTACTTCAAAATCTTCTACTTTAAATTCATAGAAATCTTTTGTTGGATTTTTGATGACTAGTTTTGGTGTCACATTCATAGGTTCTGCTTCTAGTAATTTTTCAACAAGTGGTATATGTCTATCATAAATATGGCAGTCTCCTATGTTATGGGTTAGAGTTCCTACTTCTAGTCCAGATACTTGTGCAAACATATATTGTAAAGCAGCATATTGCATTAAGTTCCAGCCATTTGCTGTTAACATATCTTGTGAACGTTGATTTAATATTAAATGTAATTTTCCTTCTTTTACTAACCATTGTGTTCCATAAGCACATGGTTCTAATTCCATATCTTTTAATTCTTCATGGTTAAATATGTTTGTCATAATTCTTCTACTTGATTGATCATGTTTTAATAAGTATAAAACATAATCTACTTGATCCATGACTTTTATTCCTTCTTTTGTCTTGAATTCATATTTTTTTCCTAATTGGTATCCATATGCTTTTCCAATCGTTCCTTCTTCATTTTCCCATTGGTCCCATATATGAGAGTTTAGTTCACTAACTTTATTAGATTTTTTTTGCCATATCCATAAAATTTCATCTATGGCATTTTTATATGTTTTTGTGTTATTTCTTAAAGTGATCATTGGAAATTCTTTTCCTACATCATATTTATTTTGTACACCTACGATAGAAAAATAATTGGCTTCTTCACCATCATCCCATCTTGTTCTGACATTGGTTCCTTTTGATGAATATCCATTTTTTATAATTTCTTTGCAAGTTTTTATAAATTGTTCATCTGCTTGTGTCATTCTCGATTCCTCCTTTTATTTTATTTTTTTCAATATATCAAACTTTGTATTTTTTTACAAGTTCTTTTATAGATATATTTTTTTCTTACAAAATTTTCCCAAAATATTTGACATCTTTTTTTATTTTTTACACAAACTTTTTTTCGTGTCATCATAAATATAAAATGAACCGATAACAAAAGAAACAAAATCTCTTTTTCCTTTACAAAATTGTATGGCTTCTTTTAAATCCATTTCATATATTTCTGCCTTATCATCTAATTGTTTTGCATATTCATACATAAGATGTCTGTCTGTAAATAGATTTTTATCATTTCCATTAGTAAAAATATATACATTCTCTTTGTCTAAAATATCTTCTATTATTTTGTGATAATCTTTAGATTTCAACACAGAAATCACAAAAATTTTCTTCGTATTTTTATAATACAAATCTATTGTTTCTTTCAAATTTTCTATCGCTTGTTCATTATGCCCTCCATCAAATATGATTGTTGGATTTTGATGAACCACTTCAAATCTTCCTTTATGAATAACGGTCTTTAACCCATTTTTTATTACTTTTTCTGAAAGAAGATATCCTTTCTGATTAAGTATGTCGCAACATTCTAATACCAATGCTGCATTTTGTATTTGTCTTTTTCCTTTTAAATTCACTTCTATATTGTGATATTGTTTATAATCAAATATCTCTCTAGCATTTTCAAATCTTTGATTCTTTATTTCTGCTTGTTTAACCATATGTAATCTATTCTGTTTTTCTTTACAAGTTTTTTCAATGATATTATCTATATTTGATTTTTGCTCCATATATACTGTTTCAGAATTTTCTTTAATAATCCCTGCTTTTTGTTTTGCAATTTCTTCTAATGTATTTCCCAAAACTTTCATATGGTCATAACCAATCGAACTAATAACTGAAATCATTGGATAAATGATATTGGTACTATCATATAATCCGCCAAATCCTACTTCCATCAATACGATATCCACTTTTTGTTTAGAAAAATATATAAATGCAATCATTGTAAAAAACTCAAAAAAATTTAATTGTATATTTTCTTTTTCAATAATTGGTTGTACTTCTTCAAAAATTTCTTGTATCTCTTCATCTTTAATATATTCCCCATTGATACTGATTCTCTCATTGTAACAAACCAAATGTGGTGAAATAAATTTTCCAACTTTTAAGTTCGCATTTATCAAAATGTTATTTAACATTTCAATCACACTTCCTTTTCCATTGGTACCTGTTACATGTATATATTTTAGTTTATTTTGTGGATTGCCTAGTTTTTCCATGATGATTTCCATCTTTTTGACAGATTGATTTTCGTTTTTTACTTGTGACTTTCCTGCTAAAAGATTTTGTATATATGCTTGTACATTCATTTTTTCTATTCCTTTCTTTTTTAAACATCCCATTTAGGAACATACTCTTCTTCATGTTCTCCCAATTCTTGCATATATCCATTTTGAATATCTAAATCATACACATAATTTTCAATTTCTTGATATTCTTCTTTTGTCAAATTTCTATTTAAATCCTTCATTTCTTTTGCTTTATATGTAGGAAAATATTGTGCCATGATATCAATATATACTTCTTCATCCATATTTTCTTTCAGCCATTTCAAAATTTTCTTACTATTATCTATATTATTAGGTAATACCAAATGTCTTATCATAACACCTTTTTCTATCATTCCTTGATTATTAAATTTAGGACTTCCCACTTGTCTGTACATTTCCTGTATTGCCTTTGTAGCAATTTCAAAATAATTGTCTATCTTAGAATATTTTTTACCAATTTCATTATCATAATATTTCAAATCTGGTAAATATACATCAATATATCCTTCTAATAACTTTAATGTCTCTATATTTTCATATCCATTTGTGTTATATATAATGGGAATATGTAATCCCTGTTTCTTTGCCATTTTGATTGCCTCTATAATCTGAAGCGCATAACTAGTTGGTGTAACTAAATTGATATTTTCTGCTTGTTGATTTTGTTGTTTGATAAAGATATCTGCTAATTCTTCTATGGAAATCTCTTTTCCCTTCCCTTGTTGACTAATTTCATAATTTTGACAATATACACAATTCAAATTACAATTCGAAAAAAACACAGTTCCTGAGCCGTGTTTTCCACTTATACAAGGTTCTTCAAAATGGTGAATAGAATATAATCCTATTTTTATTTTATCTGTACTTTTACATCTCCCAATTTCATGTTCTGTTCGATTAACACCACATCTATGTGGACATATTTCACATTTTGTTAAATCCATTATTCTCCCTCATTTGCCACTATATTCTCTGTTTCTATATTTCGTACACTTGTTACATATATATTTCCATTTTCATCTGTTTTTAAGTTTACTTCCTTTTTGCTAAATCTATCTATGTTATCTTTTATAAATTGTTGTATATTGGTTTCAGATTCTGTACTGTTTACTTCTCCAATTGTTTCATTGTTTAAGTTTTTTATTTGAATATTATACTCTGTATCAGTTGTTTCATAACCTTCTGAATAATCTTCTAGATATTCTATAATTTGTACAGTATATCCATTATCTTGTTTTTGTATCTTATCTAATAAAAATACATCTTCCTGATTATCTAATCCACTTCCAATTGCATAATAGGTATTTGTTTCTTCATTATATTCCATGTACTCATACCCTTCTTTGGGAAATTCTTTTTGTAAATCTTCTCCGAAAATCTCTTTTGTTTTATCTTGTAATTGTTCATAAGTTAGTTCATATTCTTCTAAATTTTTCTTAACCACTTCCCATAGCCAAACTTCTGGAGCATTATTAATATTATCAAATACTGGCAATGCATCACCTGTAATTTCTTTCCACATATATATTTTTTGTAAATAGGTTTCTATTTTATTAATTTCATCCACCGAAACTTCTGTACTTTGATTGCTTGCTATTCTATTTTGTCTATATATATACATTCCTACAAATATCATTAGTAATATAATAATAATTACAATCAATTTTTTCATTGGCATCTATCTCCCAATTTTTGTTTTAGGATATTTCCTATTTTTTATTTTAACACATTTTATCATATTTTTATATTTTTTTAATTTTATGACAGGTTTCGACACATTTCTACTTTTCCCTTTGTTATAATTAGATTTGTTAACCAAAGAAAAGGGGGTAAATCCATGAACGTTGTAAAGTTACATGACAAAGATAGTAGAGTAGTTGGAAATGTTACTGGTCAAATAACCATTTCTATTTACAATAGTGAATTTAAAGGACATCCAAACTTTTTAATCCAAGCAGATCATTCCGTTTCTGAAATTGCTGATATTATTGAAGATGTTTTGTATTCTTATTAAGGCACATTTTTTGTGTCCTTTTTTATTGTATTGTTCAATCAGTTTATTGGTTTATTAACATACATTTTTCTATTATGTTTGATCTTTTACTGTAGTTTTCTCTAATAAATATACTTTTCTTTTTTTCTTTATCAGAAATATAATACAAACAATAGCTGTTACTATACTAATCATGTTCGCTATTTTCATAACCGTTGTTTTTTCATATGTTAAAGTATATGTTCCACTTTCTTGAATCGTTGCTTGTAAAAATCCATTATCACTTTCTGTTAATTCTACTTCTTGTCCATTTACTTCTAATTGATATCCCATATAATAAATTCTTGGTAATTCAATTGTCATACTTTCTGAAGTATTCACTTCAAATGTTAAATCTGGAACATCATCTAAAGTTTTTGTAATTTCTCCTGTACCACTTTCTATAATAATATCTTTATTTCTATTTTCAAAATATTCTAAATTGTTTATCGCTTTTTCTGGTAGATATTCTTTTTCATTTTCCATACATTTTTCATTATTAATATTGGTAATATCTATTTGTGGTTCTTCTAAATGGTCTATATAAATACATGTTCCTAATACTGTTAAAATCAATAAACCACAACTAACTATTTTAAAATATTTCTTGCTTTCCATTTGTTTTAAGCAAATACCTGATACCAGAATTGCTCCAAATGTGATATATATTACCAGTCTCCATGGAAATTGTAGGGTTTGCAAAATATCTGGTGTATAATACCATGGAAATACATCTGTTACCATGATTGTTGATAACACTGTAAATACAACTAAAAATATCCATATTTTTTCTTTCCATAATTTTTTCTTGATAATAAAAAATACACTTATGAAAAATAGGATAGTTACAAATAGTTGAAGATTATATCTTATAAAGTGGAAATCAACTTCTCTAAAAAATGTAAATAATTCTTTTATGGGAATGGTACTATATTTTAAGCCACCTTTTCCTGTCATATAATATGGTATAAATATACCATAACTTCCTTTTAATTTTATTTCCAGCATTGGCATCCAGAAAGAAGCTGTTAATAAAAGTGTTAATCCAGAAGCTAATACCAGATATAAAATATGTTTCTTTGTAAATATCTGTTTAAAATATACAATAAAAAATGTTACCAGAAGCATTAACGTAAAATAGATTGTCATTGCTAAATGGGAATAAATAGCTATTGTATATCCTCCCACAAAACAAATAAAAAACAGTTTATATCTTTTCTCAACTAAATACAATAGTCCTAACACAATTAAAGGAATTGCTACAGGTATAAACATTTCTGAGAAAGCATCTCTTACAAATATTTCTGCTAAATGATAAGGTGCCGCCATATAAAATATAGATAATAGCATCGCTATTTTTTTGCTTTTGAAAATTTTCTCTCCTAAAAGATAAAAAGTAACACCTGATGCAAAAAAAGTTAACCATTGTGTGATACGCATTCCAATTGCAACATTTCCAATATGCAAAATGCTTAATATTTTTGTGATATATGCTGCTGTTAAATGTGGTATTGGTGGATAAAAAAATCTTGTCCCATACCCTAAATCATTTCCTATATATTTTAGTGGTTCTTGGACTGTTAAATTATCCCAAGATAATTGGTCTACAATCGCTGTTATTGTTGATAAATGAAAGTCTGTATCGTGTCCTTTAATATATCCATTATGTACATCTATTAGCATAATAATGATACTAAAGATAAAGATTGCTAGTATATATTTTATTTTTTGTTTCATACATATCACCTTTTATTTTTCTTACGTGTTCCATTATATTACATTCCTCTCCATTTCGCAATATTTACTTTGTTTTTAGTTATCACTAATCTTTTGCTAATATATCAAAAAATAAACTCTAAAAAAACAATAAAACCGAACCCTATCCAGAGTCTCGGTTTTAGTTATTCTTATCTATCACATTAAACTCATCATACTGCATATTTTAAAATAGCCTTTTTTTGTAATGGTACTACACCTAAATAAACAATTAATAATCCTGTTATTTCTGCTAATTGATTTTCTACATTCATTATTTTTTCTTTTAAAGGCTTTATTGCTTCACTATATTCTGTTGAAGCTACTTTGTAACTTTCTTCACTTAATCCCTTTTCATTGATATACGTTCTAAAGTTTATTTCCAATGTTGCTAATTGTTTAGCATACTCTATGAATTTTTTGGTCTTTTGGTCTCTTGGTCTATTATAGTTTTATAATTAAACATATTGAACACCTCTTTCTTTTTATATAATTAAAATTTTAATAACTTAATTTAATAAATATATTTATCTGTATTTGGATATAATAACTCATCTAAAATGTCTTTATTTTCTTTCAAACATATTTTTATTGCTTCAATAGTTTGTTGTTTTGTTCCACTTGGATCTGCAATATAAGCATTTCTCCCAAATCTTTCTTTAAATAATTTTAGATACTTTTCAAATTCTTTATCCTCTTTAGATAAATTTGTATTTTCAATATTATTCATATAATTGATAATATTTTCATCCATTTTAACCTCTTTCATTATCATCATTAGATTGTTGGTTTTCTCCCATCTTTACTAATACCTCTCTCCAGCATCACACTCTCTCTGTTCAATATATTCAAAAAAACTATTTAAATCTGAATTAGCCCATTTAACAGAATCTTCTTTTCCCACTTCTTTAGCATTTTCTAATAATCTATTATATAAATATTTTACAATATCAAATGCCGTATCTCCTTTTTCTGTACTTAACCTAGTTAATTGTTCAGGACTAATAGTATGATTTACTTTTCCTTTTATATCTCTTTCAGGATTTTGTTCAAACATTTCTCTTAAATTTTCCCTTGAAAAATCTTCAGCAAAGACACCATCATATTGATCTTCTATTAAAAAATCTTCTCCTTCTTTGGCACTAACTTGGAAATAAATTTCATCTTTAAATCTTTTCTCCATAGCATCATAAACTGTTTTTTCATCAACTTGTTCTTGACTAGAATAATCTTTTATATCAAAATATCTTCTATATTCTTCAGGAATATCACAAACTCTTAATTTTTTAAATTCGTGAATGAATGAATTTTTTATTTCGATTATTCCTTTTCCACCTCGTGATAGATATACTCTTGATTGCTCTTCATTTTTCATTTTTGAAGCACCGCCAATTTGTGGTTTTAATCCTTCTCTACTTATTCTTCCTAAATTATCTCTTCTTGTAAAATGGAAATATGAATTATTTAAATCAATCCCACTAACATCGACTTGTTCTAAACTACTTTGCTGTTGTAATTCCAATTCTTGACTTTCCATTTCATTTTCCGTTTCATCAGTCAATCGTGTATCTGACATTTCTTCCAATACTTGCTTTCCTAAAATAGGAGTAGCAACTTGTTGATCAGGAGGCAAAAATGTAGGTATATCTACAACATCAGGTATTTCAATTTCTTGTTCGCCTACTAATTCTCTCATTTCTGCTAAATTTTGTGGTATAACTCCAAATTCATTTTCTATTACTTCTCTTGCAATTTGAATTAAATCAACTACAGAAGATTCTTTTCCCATTAATGATCCTAACATATATTCCCTATAAGCATTACTAAATTGTGGATTGGTATGTAAATACTCTGCTAATCCCTTTGCCTGTCCCGACATTATGCCCAATTCCATTTCTAACATCGTATTAAATGATGTCATATTTGCATTAAAACATTCTTTTACTTCAAAATCTTGATTAATTTCAAAAAAGTCTGTATCTATAATTTTTATCCTACTACTTTTTTCATCCCACATTATTCCTCCTTGATTTAAATCTTGAAAGAATACTTTATCTTGTGCCAAACTTCTTATATCCTGTTCTGCTTTTTTTATTGCACTTATTAATGTATCTAAATCAATTTCTCCCACTTTTTCTTGTAATTGTTGTCCATCAACAAATTCCATTGTATATCCTTGAAATTTTCCATCAATTTCAACTCTATTTTGTGGAAATGCACAAATATCATTATTAATTTCTAGTAATTGCCCAAATTGTTCTTCGTTATGAAGTTGCATACCACTTTCATTTAATACTTTAACAACTTGATTATCTCCATATTTATATACAACTGAACAAGCACCTCTTCCTAATACTTGCATTTTATTTAACATTTCTGAATTTATTTTGATTATTTCATTTTTAGCCATAAACAATCCCTTCATTCGTTTTTTCTTTTCTTAATAGTATAAGAAATATTATTTTATTTTTAAAAATTTTTTAATTTTATTAAAAACTCTTGTAATAAAATTTGCTTTATAGACTACCATTTCAGTAATTTCTTCTTTTGCTTCTGTTTCACTACAAATATTTCGTTTTTTAAATATATTTTCAATATCATATAATGACTTTTTTTGTTCTTCTAAAATTAATCTATCATTTTTTTGTTTTCTGATAATTTTCTCTCTTTGTACTTCTGTTGCCCAATAATCTCTAAATAATATTCCTATTATTGCTTTTGCTCTTTTAGAAACATTTTGTTCATCTAATGTCTTTTCGGGATCGTATGTAAATTCATATTCTTTGTTCGAATTTAGCTTAAATAATTCTATCTTATTTGCAGGAATCTTCTCATAATCTTCTTTAGAAATAAACTTTAATATCTCTAAAACTTCACTATAAGCATTTGCATATTCTACACTAACCATTTTATCCTCTTTTCATTTTTTTATTTTAAAATAAAAAATAATAATATACTAATTGCTAATTGTGCTAAAACAACTTTATTTGTTATTTTATATATTTTTTCAATTGTCATTCTTCTTTTTTCTGCATCCCAATATTTCCCAAAATGTACTTCTGAATGTTCTACATAGTCATCGACATCATCTATATAATTTCCTCTATTTGCCGAATAGTTATACCCAGCATATTTTGTTTCTGGTAACAAAGGTCTATATACTGATAAGATATACCAATATGAAAAGATGTTTCCTAATAGGATTGCAACAAACCATTGACCAAATACTAAAATATATTTATTGTTTAAATACTCTGCAAATATAGGAGATATTTTATCTGCATTGATTTTCAAAATGACATATAAAATGTATGATAAAATAATTCCTACAGATATTGTAAAGCATTGTGTTCTTATTTTTCTGTGTTTCATAGTCTTATTATATCTATCTTCATTATCTTCTAATATATTCATAACTTCTGAATATAAGTTATGTGCTTCGTTTTCTTGATTTGTAGTATCTATATCTATAGTAACATCAAATTCTCTAAAATATAGTGATACATTAATTTTATTATATATATCATTAACAGTATTATTAGGACTTTTGGTATAAAATCTGACATACAAGTCAATAGATATACTTTTTATTGTACTTGGCTGATTTAGATTTCCAACAAACCAATTATAATCACTTTCTGTTATATTTTTCCCATTTTTAAATTCTATTGTATATTTTATCGTTGTATTTCCGTTTTCATATTCCCATTGTTTTTCTCCATAAGGAATATTCTTGTTTTTATTTTCTTCTAATTCGAATTTTCTATCATATTTTTCTTTGTAATCTTCTAAATGATTAGCAACTTTTACAATTGTTTCTAATGGTATTTGTTTATTTACTACTTTATTATTCATCTAAAATTTTCCCCTTTTTCATCAGTTTATTATTCTATATTTTTTATACCATTACTGCACATAAAAGTCAATGATTATGCGTTAAATTTCACGCATATTTTATATTTTTATTTGCTATACTGATTTTGTTAATTTTAATGAGAATAGGAGGAATACTATGACTTTGCTAGAAGCAACAAGAAAAAGAATAAATGAACTATGTAATGCAAATAATATGAATATTAATCAATTAGCAATAGCTTCTGGTATTAATCCATCAACAATAAGAAGTATTTTTAAAATTATAAAAAAAGCTCCTTCCTCTGATACTATTCACTATATTTGTATTGGATTTGGAATATCAATAAAAGATTTTTACGATAGTAAATTATTTGATGATTTAGATGATGATGATTGACAAATTTAAGTTTTTTTTAAAAAACTATATACATTTTTTTAAATTTAGTGT
>CASEIX010000047.1 GCA_949288095.1 uncultured Eubacteriales bacterium | reverse complement strand
TGAACAATAGCAGGCTTTTTTTAACATTTTCTCTGTTTATAACATTTTAAAGCCAGTGTCATTGTTCGTGCGCAAATTTTACGTAAGTAAAATTTGTGTGCATTCATTAGAGCGGAGCGATTTTTTAAATTCTAGAAAATGCAATTTCCTAGAATTTAAAAAAGACATATCATATTCTTATCTCTAAATATGATATGTCGTTTTTATTATTTATAATATTATTAAAAATGCGTACCGAAATTTTATTTTCTATGATATTTTATAGTTATTAAACAATAGCTACTCCACCAATAACTTTATTTTCTGTTGCATCTGGTAATATTTTTGGTCCTCCTGCAAGAACAACTTTGTCACCTTTTTCTAATATACCTTCTTCTTCTAATTTAGCAATTCCTTTTTGAATTGTATCTTCAATTGTTTTTCCATCTTTAATTAGAATTGGTGTTACATTCCATGCAACTGATAATTGATAATATGTTGATTCATTATCTGCTATAGCAAATATTGGACAACCTGGTCCCATACCAGAAATTAATCTAACTGAATCTCCTTTATGTGTATATGCTACGATAGCATCTGCTTTAACTTGTTGTGCTGTTACACATGTAGTATAAGCAATATTTTTCTCTAAATCTTCTGAATCGATTTTTGTAAAATCTTTTTTATGGAATCTCTTCCAATAGTTAACTGTTCCTTCTATTGCTTTTGATATTTTAACCATTGTATTAACACATTCTACTGGATATTTACCCATAGCACATTCTCCAGAAAGCATAATACAACTTGTTACATCATATACAGCATTAGCAACATCACTAACTTCTGCTCTTGTTGGTCTTGGATTTGCTGTCATAGATTCTAACATTTGTGTAGCTGTTACAACTGGTTTACCAACTTGGTTACATCTTTTAATGAAGTGTTTTTGAACAATTGGAACTTGTTCCATTGGTATTTCAACACCCATATCTCCACGAGCTACCATAATACCATCTGATATTGCTAAGATTTCTTCAAAATTATCAATACCTTCTTGACTTTCAATTTTTGATATGATTTTGATGTGTTCTCCGCCATTTGCTTTTAATAAATCTTTGATTTCTTGAACATCTGACGCTCTTCTTACAAATGATGCAGCTATGAAATCAAATCCTGCTTTGATACCATTTGTAATATCATCAATATCTTTTTGTGCTAATGCTGGTAAATTTAATTTTAATCCAGGCACATTCATTGTTTTTCTGCTTCCTAATCTTGCAGTATTTAACGCTTTACATTTAATATCTTTTCCAACAACTTCTACAACTTGGAATTCTAAAGCTCCATCATCAACTAGGATTTTAGCTCCTGGTTTTACATCTTGATATAAATTTTTGTAACTAATTGTTGTTTTTGTTTCATTTCCGATAATATCATCATGAACAAATGTAAATTCTTGTCCTTCATTTATTATTACTTTTTCGTCTCCAGACTCAAGTTTTCCTGTTCTAATTTCAGGTCCTTTTGTATCTAATAATAAAGCAACTGGTTTGTTTAATTTTTCTCTTACTTTTTTTATTGTTGCTATTTTTTCTGCGTTTTCTTCATATCCGCCATGTGAAAAGTTAATTCTTGCTACATTTAGTCCTGCTTTAACTAAGTTTGTAAACATTTCTTCACTTTCACTTGCTGGTCCTATTGTACCAATGATGTTTGTTTTTCTTAAAACTTCTTTCATTTCTTATTCCTCCCTTATTTCTTAAAACCAGAGTTTATTATATCACACTATAAGAACGGTTTTCAACATTTTTTTATTATTTTTTACATAATCTTAGAAAAATATTGTTATTTTAATATATTTTAATCATTGCATGCAATGTTTTATCATCTTCGCTTTTTATAACTACTATATTCTCTCCATTCTCTTTTGCATATTTACATCTCGCACTTTCTCCTAGTTTTATTTGGTTTTTATATTGTATTCTCACATGGTTAAATGGTCTTTTTTGATATTCTTCCTCTGGCAAAGCTTCATATGCTAGATATAAATAGTATAAATTGTGCATATGACCAATGACATCAATATCTCTTCTTTGAGTTGTATATGTCATTTCACTTATATATTCTTTTGGTTCTTTTATTTTTTCAATTTTCTTATCTTTGAAAACTGCTTTTTCTGTTTCTGATTGATATCTGTTTGCCATTTCAGGTTCTACTCTTGCTATTTTTTCTGTTTTGCTATCAACTAGTAACCATTTTGAAGTCGCAATAGCACATAAATTGTTTTCCTCATCATAAACTTCAAAATCACGAAAAGCATAAAATTTTTCTATACCTCTTGACCATGTATGAATATCAAGAACTTGCCCATATTTTGGTCTTTTCAATACTTCTAATTTCCAATCTAATAATAGCCAATTTAAATGTGTTTCCTCTGTTGTATTAATTCCAATTCCTACACTATCAGAATGATATGCTGCAATATCTTCTAAGTATTCTAAAATAGCAATATTACTTACTTCATCTTTTGCCCATACATCCTTTAATCCTATTTTAAACTTTTCCTTATATATCATGTTTTCCTCCTATGAACTTTTGGGGACGTGTCAAAATGGACATTTTTTATCAAGGCACACGTCTCACCTATTTATTGTAAATTCATTTATTATATATCATCCTTTTCTCTAATAAAGATTGAAGGAATATCCCTCAATCTTTATTTTTAATATCCTGGTTTTTCTAATAATTTGAACATATTCTTTTTGTATTCTTCTACACCTGGTTGGTTAAATGGATTTACTCCTAATATATTTCCTGACATTGCACAAGCTTTTTCAAAGAAATAGATTAATTCTCCTATATTTTCTTCATCTAGTTTTTCCATTTCTATGACAATATTTGGAACGTCTCCTGATACATGTGCTTTTATTGTTCCTTCCATTGCTTTTTTATTGACATAGTCTAAACCTTTTCCTGCTAAATAGTTTAAGCCATCTAAGTTATCATCATCTGGATTGATTGTGATATCTGAATTTGGTGTTTTGATACTAATAACTGTTTCAAATAAGTTTCTTCTTCCTTCTTGGATATATTGTCCCATAGAATGTAAATCTGTCGTAAAATCTACACCTGCTGGGAAGATTCCTAATTGGTCTTTTCCTTCGCTTTCCCCATATAACTGTTTCCACCATTCAGTAAAATAATGCATTTTTGGTTCGTAATTCACTAAAATTTCTATATTTTTATACAATTTATATAATATGTTTCTTGCAACAGCATATTTATAACATTCGTTGTATTTCACATTTGGATCATCATATCTATCTTGTGCTGTTCTTGCTCCCATCATTAATTTATCAATATCGATTCCAGCTGTTGCAATTGGCAATAATCCAACCGCAGTTAATACAGAATATCTACCACCGACATTGTCAGGAACAACAAATTGTTCATACCCTTCGTTTTGTGCCAATGTTTTTAATGCGCCTTTTGCTTTATCAGTTGTTGCATAAATTCTGCTTCTTGCTTCATCGATTCCATATTTGTTTTCTAAGATTTCTCTAAAAATTCTAAATGCAACAGCTGGTTCTGTTGTCGTTCCAGATTTTGATATTACATTTACTGAAAAATCTTTATCTCCTATATATTCAATTAATTCATTAATATAATTTGGACTTAAATTGTTTCCAACATATAACACTTGTGGATATTTTCTTTGCTTGTTTGGTAACATATTATAAAATGAACTGGTCAATGCTTCAATAACAGCTCTTGCTCCTAAATATGAACCTCCAATTCCAATAACTACTAAAATATCCGATTCTTTTTTTATTTTTTTAGCCGCTTTTTTAATTCTTGCAAATTCCTCTTTATCATAATTTGTTGGTAATTCTAACCATCCAACAAAATCCTTTTCATCATTTGCTCTTCTATGCAAATCTTTATGTATATTTTCGACTTGTTCTTTGTATGTTAAGATTGTTTTTTGTGTAATTCCTGTATGTTTCAAATTTAAGCTAATATTTGCCATATGATTACCTCTTTTCTTCTAATTTTTCTACCGTCATTATATATATATATGAAAAAAAATTCAAGCATTTGCTTGAATTTTGATTTTATTTCATAATTTCGTCCATAACTTTTGCCAAGTATTTCATACTGGTTAGACATTGTTCTAATGTATTTCCAGTAGCTCCAACTTCTATAATGTTAGCATATTTTCCTGTGTGTTGGTTATATCTAGAAGTTGTTAACATGATGGGTTTAAATAGTCCTGGATATAGTTCTTCTGCTTTTTCTTGTACTTTTATAGCAAATTTTAGGTTTTGATTCCAATTAGGATGCCATAATCCTCCTGCATTTGTTCCAATAACAAACATAATTTGTGCTGCTTCTTCATCTCCAATTTTGACTGTTGGTGCATAATCACTTCTACTTCCTATCGCATCTCTATGTAAATCAATAATAATATCTGATGGATTTGTTTGTAATAGGCTTTCTACTGTTTTTAAAGAATTAGTATAAGAACCATTGTATGATGGATAATCATGATAACTTGTATCATGTATGACATTATATCCATATTGTTGTAATTGGTTGGTTAATTCTGTTCCCACTCTTGTGACTGTAAAGTTTAAATCGGTTGTTCTAAAATTTCCAGTTGGTGTATAGGGATATAATTCACTTGATGTATAACTTTCACAACTATGGGTATGAAATATCATAATATTTTTATTTTCAATTGTAATATCCGGTGTTAACATTTCTTGAGTTAATTCATAATCTGTTTGATTTCTGATTTTGACATTTCCATATTGTGCATTATAATTTTCTGCTATTGGATTATTCGTGATAACCTCTGTTCCTACATCTGTTGTTGCTAATTCTGCCTCTTGTTCTGTCTCATTTGCATTTTCTGTATTTTCTCCTTCTGTTTCTGATACTTCCATATTCTGAATTTCTTCTATGGAACTGATTTGTGTTTCTAACATGGATTTTAATATATCATTTTCACTTAATTTTTCTTTTTCCTTTTCCTCACTATGATTAATAGATGCTACAACAGGAAGTGTAGCATCTAAGCAGGATAATAAACTATGACTAGATAATTGATTGGTTACGTTTTCTACTTTTTGTGTTACTTGCTCTGTATTTTTCTTTGTTCCAGAAAAATAGTTGGTGATACTAAATATCAATAAAATGAGTACAAATATACATATAATATATTTTACGATATCCTTTAATCTTAATACTGTTACATTAAACATATACCTTTTCTCCTTTGTCCAAATTCCTATATATATGTATATGCAAAAGTTTTTAGAATATTATTAAATTTTAATGATTTTATTCATTAAATATTTAAAAAATATATAGAAATATTTAAATACGTTGCAAAAAGTAACCATAAGACATAAGGTATTAATAAAAATCCAGATACTTTATTTTGTTTATAAAATTGATATGTCATAACAATTACTAGTGCATCTAAAATGATAATCCATAAAACAGATAGTAATCTAAGTTTAAATACAAAAAATATAACTGTCCATAAATAATTAAAAATTAATTGTGTATAATATAGCTGTTTGGTTTCTTTTGGTACTTCTCCTTTTTCTTTTAAAAGTGTATACGATATTCCTATTAACAAATAAATAATTGTCCAAGCAATTGGAAATACAATTCCTGGTGGAGATAATGTTGGTTTTATTAAATCATTGTAATCCATATAACCAGATGTAATCATTCCAACAATTCCTCCAATGATTAATGGAAACAATGCATGGAATATCTTTTTTACATTTTGATTGCTTTTTATATAAAATCCCTCCCTTCTTAATAAAGGGTATTTTCAAGATGCAAAATTTATGATATACGGTGAAAATATAAAAAGAAAAACCTTCAAATTGGTTTTCCTTTTTTAATATTAAAATGTCCAAAAAGAAACGTCCCCAAATGGACATTATTCCTCTTTCACCAACACATTCTCATTTCCAATAATCCATCTAAAAACATCTAAAATATCATCTGTAACATACATCTGTCCACAACTCTTGTTTTCATTATCCACTTGAACAAAAACAGGCATATTGTTTTTATCTCCATTGAAATATTTTATAGCACCTCTTAATTTCTTTTTTGCTTCTTCATCAATATTTGTAATGTTTAGTATCAAAATCTTATGTTTTTGTTCTCCAAAGTCTTTGATATCATTTGCAACAATTTTTGTGGCATCATCTTCACGAATACTTAATCTACCTTCTACTAATACGATATTTTCTTCTGTTAGGCTTGAACCTGCTTTCATATAAGCATTTTCAAATACAATAATTTCTGCTTGACCATATAAGTCTTCAATGGTAACAAATGCCATAATCTTGTTATTTTTTGTATATTTCTTTTTGATAGAAGTAATAATTCCTGCATATTTGACATGGTCACCATCAGAAAATTTTGGCTTTTCTAAACTGATTTCTCCACCATCATATTGCGTTGATGAATTTTGTTCATCAATTTCTTTCATTTGCATAGTATTGATATTGGTTTGTCTTTCAATTTGGCTTCTTAATTTTTCCAATGGATGTCCTGATATATAAATACCTAACATTTCTTTTTCTGTTGATAATAAATCTCTTTCTGACATTTCTTCATGTTCTTCAAATACATATTTCTTTTCATTCATTTCTTTTTTATCTTCTTCAGAGCCTAAATCAAACATAGAAACTTGTCCTGAAAATCCTTTTTTCTTCCCACTTTGAATAGTATCTACAATATTTTCAAAAGAAGCTAGTAATGTACTTCTGGTTTGCTCAAAATTATCAAATACACCTGCTTTTATTAAACTTTCAATACATTTTTTGTTAACAGCATCATCTGCAATTCTTTCACAAAAATCTGTGAATCCCTTGTAATCACCATGTTCATTTCTTTCTTCTACAATTTTTTCAACTGGTGTTGTTCCTACATTTTTAATACTCCCTAAACCAAATCGAATTTTTCCATCTTCAACCGTAAATTTAGTACTACTTTTATTGATTTCTGGTTTTAAAATTTCGATTCCCAAGTTTTTACATTCATCAATATATTGTGGAACTTTATCTAGGTTTCCTAAATAACTATTTAATGTTGCTGCCATAAATTCTGCTGGATAATATGCTTTTAAATATGCTGTCCTATATGCGACAACTGCATAACAAGCAGCATGTGACTTGTTAAATGCATATTTTGCAAATTCTGCCATTTCATCAAAGATTTTATTCGCTGATTCTGCATCGATTCCATTTCTCACACAACCAGGAACAACTACATTTCCATTTTCATCTACTTGTCCATTGATAAAAACTTCTCTTTCTTTTGCCATAACATCTAGCTTTTTCTTTCCCATGGCTCTTCTTACCAAGTCTGCTCTTCCTAAAGAATAACCAGCTAAATTACGAACGATTTGCATAACTTGTTCTTGATATACCATACAACCATATGTTACATTTAAGATTGGCTCTAAGCTTGGATGTGTATATTCATTATGTCCTGGATGTTGTTTTCCTTTAATATATCTTGGAATTTGGTCCATTGGTCCAGGTCTGTATAAAGAAACACCGGCAATTAAATCTTCTAAACAGTCTGGTTTTAATTCCTTCATGAAATTCGTCATTCCTTGTGACTCGAATTGGAAAATACCACAAGATTTTCCTTCTTGCCATAATTTATATACCTTAGGGTCTGCCATCTCTTTATCAAATTCTACTTTAATTCCTCTATCTTTTTCCACCATTTCAATGGTATCTTGAATAACGGTTAAGGTTCTTAATCCCAAAAAGTCCATTTTTAATAATCCTAGTTCTTCCAATGTTGTCATAATATATTGTGTAGAAATTTGTCCATCACGAACATACAAAGGAACATAAGTATCTACTGGATCTTTTGTAATAACCACTCCACAAGCATGAGTAGATGCCTGTCTTGGCATTCCTTCTAATCCCATCGCAATGTCTAATAAATTTTTTACTTGTGGGTCATTTTCATATTTTTCTCGTAATTCTATATTTTGTTCTAAGGCTTTTTTGATGGTTATATGTAATTCATTTGGTATCATTTTTGCTAATGTATCTGCTTCTGCATAAGGAACATCCAATACTCTTGCTACATCTCTAATAACCATTCTTGCAGACATGGTTCCAAAAGTAATAATCTGTGAAACATGATCATGTCCGTATTTTTCAGATACATAATCAATCACTTCTTGTCTATGTGCATCACTAAAGTCCACATCAAAATCAGGCATACTAATTCTTTCTGGATTTAAAAATCTTTCAAATAGTAAATCATATTTCATGGGGTCAATATCTGTAATTTCAATGGCATAAGCAATTATAGAACCTGCACCTGAGCCTCTTCCTGGTCCTACGGAAATGTTATGGGTTTTGGCATAATGAATGAAATCCCATACAATTAGAAAATAGTCCACATATCCCATTTTTTTGATAACACCAATTTCATATTCTGCTCTATCTAAAATTTCTTTGCTTGGATTTTCTCCATATCTCTTTTTAATACCATCATCACAAAGTTTTTTAAAATAGTCATAATGAGTTGGATATTCTGGTGGTACATCATAGTTCGGTAATATGGTATGTCCAAATTCAAATTCTACATTACATTTATCAGCAATTTTTACAGTATTTTCTATAGCATCTGGAAATGCACTAAAATATTCTGACATTTCTTCTGGTGATTTGACATATAGCTCATCTGTATCAAATCGCATTCTATCAGGGTCACTCATTCGTTTTCCTGTTTGAATACATAATAGAACTTCATGATTATAGGCATCCTCTCTTTTTAAGTAATGGGCATCATTTGTAGCAACTAGTGGTATGTCTAATTTTCTTGCTAGTTTTACTAATTTTTGATTAGCCAATACTTGTTCTTTAATTCCATTATTTTGGATTTCTATATAATAATCTTCTCCAAAAACGTTTTTATGCCATAAAGCCACTTCTTCTGCTTTCTCTTCTTGTCCATTTAATAAAGCTTGGTTAACAGCACCTGCTAAACAAGCACTTAAACAAATTAAGCCTTCATGATATTTTTCTAACACCTCTAAGTCAATACGAGGTTTATAGTAGTAACCATCTACAAATCCAATAGAAACCAATTTACTCAAATTTTTATAGCCTTGATTATTTTTTGCTAATAAAATCAAATGATAATAATGGTTATCAATATTAGGCTCTTTATCAAATCTGCTTCTAGGAGCTACATATACTTCACAACCAATGATAGGTTTGATGCCTTCTTTTTTACAGGCTTTATAAAAGTCAATGGCTCCATACATAACCCCATGGTCTGTAATTGCCATTGCCTTCATTCCTAATTCTTTGGCTCTTACTGGTAAGTCTTTTATTCTATTTGCTCCATCTAATAAACTAAATTCACTATGTATATGTAAATGCACAAAATCTGACATATTTTTTCCTCTTTTCATATTTCTTTTTCTGTTAAAACTTCTTATTCTTTTTTGCATTATATCATAATTTTTATAAATGTCCAACTGAAACGATAGGGACGTGCCAAATCGTTCCATTTTGAAACGATTTGACACGTCCCTATCGTTTCATATATCTTAAAAATATTACCATTTATCGCAAAAGTCCAAAACTCACTAGAAAACGCTGTCCTATATGGTATAATAAATAAAAGGGGGAAAATCCATGAAAATTAAAATAACGACAAATATATCTAATGAATTTAAAGAAGCTTCTATTATCATAAATGCACCAGAATTATCTGATGAATTACAAAATGTTATTAATTACATTTCTAATATAAATACCATTCCCCATCAGATTATGGCAAGTAAAAATAATGAAATTTATTTTATTGATTTAAATAAAGTAATTTGTTTTTTTAGTAAAGATAAATATAACTATGCAAGAACGCAAGATGGAAGTTATAAAATAAAATATAAATTATATGAATTAGAAGAATTGTTAAAACAAAAGGATTTTATAAGAATTTCGAATTCTTGTATTATTAATATACAACAAGTATCATGTTTTGACACCAGTATACTTGGTACCATTTTAGTAAAACTAAAAGACAATACCCAAGAAACCGTTTCTAAAAGAAATGTTTCACGCATCATGAAACTATTAAAAGAAAGGGGGAATTTAAAATGAAACCTATTTTTAAAAAACTATTAAAAATTCTATTAATCTTTATACTTTCCTCAATTATTCTTTATTGTACACTTACTGGAACAGCATTTTATCGTTGGTGCGACACTATAGACATTCAGTTGTTCAGTGATACTAGTCGTCTTCCCGATAGTGATAAAGTACAAAGGATTGGAGATACCGTTGAACCTTATCTTAATTTGTTAGAGGAAGAACTTGCAAAATCACCTTATCTAAACGATGGTCAAGAACATACTGTAACAGATGGACATGTGCATACTTTAGGTGAATTTTATGACCCATTAAGCTTGGCGATATGGTCACATTTAAATATAATTCTTCATCATATTTTTACTAACTATATTCTGATATCTATCTTATTAGGATCTGCCATTGCCATTGCTTACGCTGTTATTACAAGTAAGAAAATAAATATCGTTTTAAAAATTATCATAGGATATGTTGCTATTATATTACTTGTCCCTCAAATATTAATGTTTAGTGTTACACATAACTTTTATTTTGCTGGAGATATATCAGCTGTATACTTTAACAGTGGTTTAAGTTATTTTTACATCGGATACACTATCTTGTTCATATTGATGTATGTAATAAATTATATCATTGGTAAAAAGATGACAAAAGAATTAAATGAAACAATTCAAGAAACAAACAAATAAATCAATAGGTGAACTTTAGAAATAGTTCACCTATTTTTAATGTATTCGTATAGAGGTCTGTCTCTTTCGTTCAATTTTTGAACGATTTGGCACGTCCCTAACGTTTTCTTCCTACAACTGCAAATCTCCCATCTTCTACATAATATGAACAAGTAGATAAGGTAATTAATTGATCTCCATAGCTTGCTGTTTCATCAATAGGATATATTGATGCATTTTTTGCATTTTTTACAAATTGATTATATTCTTCTTCTGATTCACTATTAAGAAAAAAATAATATCGAAATACATTTTTCTCTGATTTATGATACACTCTTGATTTAAAAACTGAAATAATCTCATATTCTGCATCTTCCTCTGCTGTTGTAAAACGAATTACTGGATGCTCTCGGTAAAAACTTTCTTTTTCATATTTTAATAATTCTTGAAACATCATCCCATTTCCTAAATTATGCCCATAAATTAATAAATTATTACTTGCTATATTCCAATTATAATTTGCATCTAAAAAAATCGACCCATTTCTACTATTTTCTTTTTTATAATTATGTGTCATGTAATAACTATTATCTGTTCCTTGCAATACAGGATAATTGATATTTGTGTTTTCAATTTCTAACCAACCGACAATATCTGCATTTTGTTCTTGTAACTGCTTTACTTGCAACGTTCTCTCTGTTACTACATTTTGTTCTTCCGTATTTTCTGTTGATATTGTTTC
Organism: uncultured Eubacteriales bacterium; assembly: GCA_949288095.1. Classification (GTDB taxonomy): domain Bacteria; phylum Bacillota; class Clostridia; order TANB77; family CAG-508; genus CAG-269. The sequence continues at coordinate 3,322 of CASEIX010000047.1, read as the reverse complement.
TCCTTTTTTTTCTGATTCTAACTCAACATTTTCTTTTTCACTTTCTAAACTATTTTCTGCCACTTCCTTTGCATCTCCCATTATATATATGTCTGTTGCATTTAATAATTTACTTTGTTCTTTTGCTTCTTGTTTTAATGAAAAAAAGTTTATAATATACATGATAGATAAAACTATCAATACACTTAGAAGTAAATATATAACGACATGTATTCCTTTTCTTTTCGCTTTTGTTTTTTCTTCCATAATGACTCCTTAATCTCACTAAATATGGATAAAATAAGGATAGACGCTTTTGCCTATCCTTTGATATTTTTCTTTTTCATAGAAATCATGACAGTTGATGAAAATATAATTACTAATACAGCTAATCCTAAATAATTTTCTACACCTGTTTTTGGTGTTTCATCTTTTTCTTCAGTTTCTGGCTCAGCTTCTGGTACAGTTGCTTCTACTGTAGAAATTTTTGCATAAATCGTTGTATCTGCATTTAATGGATCGTTAAAATTAAATTCTGTTGTATAATCAGCACTTGTATAGAATCCATCAATTTGTTCATTATCTTCTAATACAATATGTGATTTTACTAAATCAGCAGTAATCATAGTTCCTTCATTTGCTGTAAACTTGATTTCTTCTTCATTTACCATAACCGTTACAATAACTTTCTTCTCGTCAGCATTTCCTGTTACCTTATCTGGTACACTTGTTTCTGCTATAACATTATTATATTGATCTGTTAATACAACTTTATCATCTGTTAAAACAATTTTATTTGTTGTATCTGGTGTATTGTTAATTGTAAATTCTGTTAAACTATCATTTTCAGCTACTCTTACAACATTTTCTGTTGAATCTGATGTTAAAGTACCATTCATTGTTAATGTTGGATTATTGGTTGCAGCTGCTCCTTTTGCAATTTCAATACCATTGTTTGCTCCTGTTCCATTATATCCTAAATGTAAGTCTATAACTTCAACATTACCACCATTGGCAAGAACACCACCATATTTAAATCCTGTTATAGAAACATTATTTAATATAACAGTTGCTCCATCATAAGATTGTACACCATATTTAGGTCCATTTTGTAAATTAATATTTTTTAATGTTAATTTACCAGCAGAAAATTGTGCTGTAAACATTGTTTGGTTTCCTGATGTTGATGTCCAATCACTAGAACCTGTAATTGTATATCCATTACCATCAATTGTAACTTGTTTTTGTATAACAATTGGTGCTGTTACTGTAATATTATTTTGTAACGTAATCGTTTCTCCATCACCAACACTAGAAATAGCACTAAGTAAAGAACTTTCATCTGTAACTGGTGTTGCAGCCTTCGCAAAATTTGGTATAAAGAAACTAATCGCAAAAATTGCTATAAAAAATATAATGAATTTAATTGTTTTATTCATTTTTTCACCTCCACTAAATGTATTTTTACCTTTTTTTCTTTTAATTATTTACAAATTTTCTAATTAAATTTTTCCAAATAGACAAAAAAATAAGGTAAGAAAACATTTTTATGTTTCTCACCTTTAAGTTAAACATTTTTTTAATTTATATGATTTATTCAATTGGAATATATTTCTTTTCTGGTAATTCTTTTTTGTCATCTTTTTTAGGAACTTCAATGGTTAATGTTCCGTTTTTGAATTTTGCTTTAATTTCTTCCTCTTTTACATTTTCTCCTACATAGAAGCTTCTTGAACACTCTCCTACATATCTTTCCTTACGTACATATTTTCCTTTTTCTTTTTCATCATCTACTTCTTTATTAACACTTGCATGTACTGTTAAATATCCATCTGATATTTCCATTTTGATATTTTCTTTTTCATATCCTGGCAAATCAATATCAATTAAATATTTGTCTTTCTTTTCCTTAATATCTGTTTTCATTACCTTACTTTCTGATCCCTCAAAAAATGGATCTCTAAACATTTCATCAAATAAATCAAAATGATTTCTTCTTGGTATCATCATCATAATAATCAACTCCTTCAATTAATTATATATTTATGTGTTGACACCTTTTTTCGGTAGCACATATTTAGATTAAAAGTACTTTTATCTTTTTTCATTTATCATTATATACTTATTTTTAGCAAAGTCAATAGTAGAGTGCTAAAATTTACAAAACTTTCACATTTCACTTAAAACACACTTATTTCTTGTACTTTCTTCTTATATTATTTTAAAATTTTACAATTTTTATTCAAGAATTTTTATATTTTAATTTTTCTGTGCAACTTTTTTGTTTCCTATTCGATAAAAAGAGAAAAGACAAGAACTTTTCATTCTTGTCTTTATATATTAATAATTTTCAGCTTTGATTTCAAAATATGCTTTTGGATGGCTACATACTGGACAAATTTCTGGAGCTGATTTTCCAATAACAATATGTCCACAATTTCTACATTTCCAAATTCTATCTCCATCACGGCTAAATACTAATCCACCTTCAACATTTTCGATTAATTTTTTGTATCTAGCTTCATGTTCTTTTTCAATTTTTCCTACTTCTTCAAATAAGTATGCAATATGGTTAAATCCTTCTTCTTTAGCTTCTTTAGCCATTCTGTCATACATATCTGTCCATTCATAATTTTCTCCATCTGCTGCTGCTTGTAAGTTTTCTACTGTAGATTTGATATCTCCACCTTGTAATAATTTGAACCACATTTTTGCATGTTCTTTTTCGTTTTGAGCTGTTTCTTCAAATATAGCTGCAATTTGTTCATATCCTTCTTTTCTAGCTTTAGAAGCAAAATATGTATATTTATTTCTAGCTTGTGATTCTCCTGCAAAAGCCTCCATTAAATTTTTCTCTGTTTTTGTTCCTGCTAAATTCATTTCTTCCATTTTAATTCCTCCCTATTTTTATTATTTGATTTACAATCTTCACATATTCCATAAATTGTAATGCTATTTATATCCATATCGTTTCTTATTTGTTTTAATAATTCTTTTGATATTTCGTCTTTATTAAAATCATAATAGAAATCAAATATGTTCCCACATTTCTCACAAATGGCATGAGAATGTTCTTTATATAAATAGTCATATCTATCTGGTCCTGCTGTCATATTTAATTTTTTGATTTCTCCTAATTCTACCAAGATGTTAATGTTCCTATATACTGTACTTTTACTTATCTGAGGTTCTTTTTCTAACACTAACTGATAAATTTCCTCAGCTGTTGGATGTACTAGGTTTTCTTTCATAACATCTAGTATGGCTTCTCTTTGTTTGGAATAGTTGTTCATAAATCTCTCCTTTAAATTAGGAATAATTCCTAATTTTGGTTACATCATAT
>CASEIX010000046.1 GCA_949288095.1 uncultured Eubacteriales bacterium | reverse complement strand
AATTTGTTGTTTATCTCCTGCACCATCAACAATAATTGTATTTTCTTTTTGTACTTTTACTTGTTTTGCTCTACCTAATTGTGCAATGGTTGTATCTTTTAGCTCTAATCCTAAATCTGATGTGATAACTTCTGCTCCTGTTAATGTAGCAATATCTTGTAACATAGCTTTTCTTTTATCTCCAAATCCTGGAGCTTTAACAGCTACAACATTTAATACACCTCTTAATTTATTTAAGATTAATGTTGATAATGCTTCTCCTTCCATATCATCACAAACAATTAATAATTTTCCTGATTCTTGCATTAAACTTTCTAGTAATGGTAAAATTTCTTGGATGTTGCTTATCTTTTTATCTGTTAATAAAATGTATGGATTGTCTAAAACAGCTTCCATTTTTTCTGTATCTGTTACCATATATGGTGATAAATATCCTTTGTCAAATTGCATTCCTTCTACAACATTTAATTCTGTATTTGATGTTTTTGATTCTTCAATTGTAATAACACCATCTTTTGAAACTTTTTCCATTGCTTCTGCAATTAAGTTTCCAATTTCTTCATTATTTGCAGAAATGCTTGCAACTCTTGCAATATCATCTTTTCCATTAACATCTGAACTAATTTCTTTTAATCCTTCTACTGCAGTATTGACAGCTTTATCTATACCTCTTTTAATTGCCATTGGATCTGCACCAGCTGCTACATTTTTAACACCTTCTTTAATCATGCTTTGTGCTAAAACAGTAGCTGTTGTTGTTCCATCACCTGCAACATCATTTGTTTTTGTTGAAACTTCTTTCACTAATCTTGCACCCATGTTTTCAAATTTATCTTCTAATTCAATTTCTTTTGCAATTGTAACACCATCATTTGTGATAAGTGGTGCTCCAAAACTTTTATCTAATACAACATTTCTTCCTTTTGGTCCTAATGTCACTTTAACAGTGTCTGCTAATTTATTAACACCTTCTAATAAAGATTTTCTTGCATCTTCTCCAAATTTAATTACTTTTGCCATTTAAAATCCTTCCTTTCTTCTAGTTGCCAAAGGGGACGGGGCATTTTGGCAACCTTCTTTATTAATTTCATTTATATTTTTATAATTATGATTCCTAACAAAGTTGCCAAAATGCCCCGTCCCCTTTGGCAACTTTTTATATTACTCTACAACAGCTAATATATCATCTTGTTTTACAATAATATAATCTGTTCCTTCATATTTTACTTCTGTTCCAGAATATTTACTAACAATAACATTATCACCTTTTTTTACAATCATGGCTTCTGGTTTTCCATCTATGATTTCACCAGGTCCTACTTCTATAACTTCTGCTACTTGTGGTTTTTCTTGAGCAGCCTGTGCTAGTATAATTCCACTTTTTGTTGTTTCTTCGCCTTCTTTCATTTTTATTAATACTCTACTTCCTAATGGTTTAATCATTTAAATTACCTCCTTTATTTTTAGCACTCTATCTTTGTGACTGCTAATACTGTATACCCATTTTTAGTAAATGTCAATAGTATTTTTTGATTTTTCACATAAAGTTCACACATTTATTGTATTCCTTGATTTTTCAATATATTCCTAAATCAAAAATCTGTCAATAATTTTTGAATATTTCACTAAAAAATAGCTTTATTTTATTAGCGAATATTTCACCATATGTACAATCTTGAGTTCCGCTCGCCGCGGGGCAGGCTCAAGATTTATTTTTTTGTTTATTTTTTAAAATTTTGTAAATAATATTATTAGGCGAGAGATTTATATGATGCTTTAGCATCTTTTAGATAAAATTCATTTATTAGCTCTATGACTACATTCGCTAGCCATTGATGATAATCTAATGAATTT
>CASEIX010000045.1 GCA_949288095.1 uncultured Eubacteriales bacterium | reverse complement strand
AGTAATGTACTCTAAGAAATTTTAAAATTATTTATTTATTTTATTGTGCAGCTCTTCTATATAATTCTATAAAATCTTCTTTGGTAACCTCTCTTGGATTTCCTGGTTTGCATGGATCATTCATTGCTTTTTCAGCAAGCATTTCAAAATCTTCTTCTTTTGCTCCATAATCTGTAATTTTTGTATCAATTCCTACTGTTTTACTTAATTCTGAAATCATCCATACAAAAGTGTTAATAACATCTTGGTCATTTAAATGTTCTGCATCAGGTCTTCCAATATTCATTAAAATTTCTCTAAATCTTTGTGCAGTTGCTGGATCTTCTCCATTAAATCTCATAACCGTTGGTAATAACATAGCATTAGCAATTCCATGTGGTGTATCATATACAGCTCCTAATTGATGTGCCATTGAGTGAACAATTCCAAGTCCTACATTTGAGAATCCCATTCCAGCAATATATTGTGCCATTCCCATCATTTCAATAGCTTCTTCATTTTTTTCATTAACTGCTGCTGGTAAATATTTGAATATCATTTGAATAGCCTTCATATGAAACATATCTGACATTTCATTATGTGCTTTTGTAATATATCCTTCTACTGCATGTGTTAATGCATCCATTCCTGTTGCTGCAGCCAAACTTTTTGGCATTGATCCCATTAATTCTGAATCGATAATTGCTAATATTGGAATATCATTAGGGTCTACACATACCATTTTTACTTCTGCATCTTCATCTGTAATAACATAGTTGATAGTTACTTCTGCTGCTGTTCCTGCTGTTGTAGGTAAAGCAATAACAGGCATTCCTTTATTTGCTGTATCAGATGCTCCATTTAAAGATTTGATATCTGCTTTATCTGGGTTTGTCATAACAATTGAAATTCCTTTTGCTGTATCAATACTTGATCCACCACCTACTGCTACAATTAAATCTGCTCCTGAATTTTTACAAGCCTCAACACCATCCGTTACATTTTTAATTGTTGGATTTGGTTTTATCTCATCATATAAATCATAAGGAACATTTGCTTTATTTAATACTTCCTCAACTTTTGCTGTTACACCAGCTTCTACTAAAGATTTGTCACTTACTAAAAATACTTTTTTAAATCCTCTTTTTTGAATTTCTCCTGCAAGTTCTTCTCTTGCTCCTTTTCCAAAATATGATGTTTCATTTAAAACAAATTTTACTGACATTTTTTAATTCCTCCTTAATATATTTTTTATTTAAAAAATTTATATTTTGCCATATAGAAAAATTGTCTTTATATAATTTTTCTATATGACAAAGTTATCCTTCTTGAAAATCTGATGGTATTTCAAATATACTATCATCAACATTATAAGATACATCTACACTAATTAGTTCAGATTTGTCACCCATGATTGTTCTAATATATTTTAAGTCATCACCATCAAAGTAAAATCTAGTATTAGTATCTTCTTCTGAAATACCTTCATCTGTATTCATTAAAAAGTCTGATACTCCTTTATATTCTTCATAACGATATTTTTTACCATTTACTTCTTCTTGTCCTTTTTCAGGCTCTTGGCTTTGGATAATTTCATTTAATTGATTTGATATTTCTCCAAGTCCTGTCACATTATTTTGATAAGTATAATATCTTTTTGTATTATACATTAATAAATAAGTATTTCCATCTTTGACAATATTGGTTGTATGACTTCCATCATTATACGTATCAATATTCGCTATATCACCTTTTCTTGATACTGTATATTTATTATTATCATTTAACTGAATTGTTATGCTATATGTTTGATTTTGTGTCATTTTGTTATACATATTTGCTAGTCTATTTTCACTTGCAGTTTCTTGTTCATTTTTAGTTACTACATATACAATAAGGCCTATTACGATGATTGCTACAATAATGCAAACTGAAATAATAAATATTTTTTGTTTTTTATCCATTTTTTCCTCCATTCTCTTGTTAAATATATTATTTTGCTGATAAATTTTAAAAAGTCAAAACTTCCCTTTTATATTTATTATAACCAAATTATACCAATAATATTTTTTTATCTCAATAAAAAGAATTAAAATGTAATATAAATGTAATAAAAGAACAGACCTCAAATAATAAACTATATAAAGGTTTATTGTTTGAGGTCTGTCCCTTTTGGATGAAAATTGTCCAATTTGACACGTCCCTAATGTTTAATCTCCTAAACAAATTCCAATATCTCTTGCTGTTTTTACTAAATCATCATCCATCGTTACATATCTTACATTACTTTCTGCTGTACCACCTTGAACTGCTCCAATTTCTTTGTTTTCTCCTACAACAATTTCTAATGGTACACAGTCTAATTTTCCATTTTTGATAACTGTTAGAACTCCAAATTTTCCTTCCATTGCTAATTCCATTGCTTTTGCACCATATTTTGTAGATAATACTCTATCATATGCTGTTGGTGTTCCTCCTCTTTGCATATATCCTAAAATTGTACATCTTGATTCTAATCCTGTTAATTCTTGAAGTTCTTTAGCTACTCTGTTTCCTTCACCACCAAATTTAACACTAATTCCTGCTTTATTATCAATTCCTTCTGCTGAATGAGTTGTTTGTTCTGCATCTTTTGGATGTGCACCTTCTGAAACAACTACAACACTAAATCTCTTTCCTTGTTCTTTTCTTTTATTAATTGCTTCTGCTGCTTTATGAATATCATATGGTATTTCTGGTATTAAAGCAACATCTGCTCCTCCTGAGATAGCTGATTCCAAAGCAATCCAACCTGCAAATCTTCCCATAACTTCTAGTACCATGATTCTGTCATGTGTCTCTGCAGTTGTATGTAATCTATCTAATGCTTCAGTTGCTACATGAACAGCTGTATTGTATCCAAATGTAATATCTGTACATGCAACATCATTGTCAATTGTTTTTGGCACTCCAATGGTATTAATTCCTTTTAAGAATAAGTCTCTTGCTGATTTTTGTGTACTATCTCCTCCTAATGTAAATACACAATCAAATCCTGCTTCTTTTACATTTTTTACACATTGGTCTGATAAGTCTTCATATGTCACTGTTCCATCTTCATGTTCTACTTTATAATGGAAAACAATGGCATTTGTTGAAGAACCAATAATTGAACCACCTTTTGGTAAAATTCCTGAAGCAATTTCTGTTCCATCTAATCTAACATAATTATTTTTTACAAGGCCTCTGTACCCATCGATATAACCGTAACATTCAATTCCATTTGTTTCACATGTTTTTTTAATAGCTCTGATTACTGCATTAAATCCTGATACATCTCCACCATTTGCTAGTATTGCTACTTTCTTTAACATAAAAATCCTCCCTTTCTCTTGTTTATGTCCATATATTATTATATCAATAATATTTGAAATTACAAGTTTTTGGGAGGATTTTTTTATTTTATTATAAATTTTATAAGATTGCATCTTAATTATCTATATATTCTTATTGCGTCTAAATAAAATATCATTTCTCCTGTTGATTTTTGTCTAGTCTGTAATTCTATTGATTTAGTATTACTTTTGATTTCTGTGCTTAATGTTGATTGATACTCTGACTTATTATTTATATCTTCTTCTGTAGCTGAAAAATCCATATAAAATAAGTTTGTAATTACCATACTCTCATCATACTGACGTACCCAAATCATAGTTGTTTCTTGATTGCTTCTAGATATAACATCAATTTTACTTCCAAGACAATTACTTATTAATGCTGTGGGTTTGTTACTATTATCTGTTACCTGTACATATTTTGCTTTACCATTACTATAATTTTCATTTGTATCCTCTTGCCAATCTCCTGTATATTGGAATCCTTCAAAATCTTCTTCATATGTTACAACATCACCTTGAATAATCTTTATTTCTTTATAGCGTTCTTCTCCATCTATATTAACTTTACAATAAAATGTTTCATCTCCTTGCATGAAATTGGTTAATGTATATTTAAATGTAGCATCATTAATATCTCCTATTATTTCTAGGTTTCCACTTTTTCCTGTTACACTTCCACTTGTTACATATTCTCCTTCTTTATTAGCAGATATTCCTACTATTGTATAACTTGTAAATCCTGGCCTCTCTATTTCGATGTCTCCTTCTGTGATAATTTTGTTAAAATTTACTTCATCTAAACTGCTTGTTATGGTATAACTTGCTTCTGTTAATCCATCTGCAAATGAGATATCTTTACTTCCAATCACAACATGCCCTGTTTCTTCTATTTTTGTTCTTTCTTCTCCTGTTATTAAATCTTCTCCTTCTAAATCATCTAATAGCTCTTCTAATGTTTGGGCTGTATTTTCTCCTGTATAATTATCTGTTTGTTTTTCTGTTTTCCATAAATTCTTTTTTTCTTCTACTGTTGCTGCTCTTGTTTCTATATCTGCTTCACTCGCTCTTGTCAAAATTCCATTTTCTCCTGTTAGAGTCGCAATACTTACTCCTGCTAAGATTAATAACACAATGATTGTAATGACTAATGCGATTAGTGTAATTCCTCTATTATTTAAACTTTTCATTTGTTCCTCCATCGCTTATATTTACTTTTATTTTTTTATTACTTATATCATTTCACTTATAATTTGATATTTATTCATAAAAACATTCGTCCAAAACTCCCCACCAACTATTTTCTGTTTCTGTTGTAAAATAAGCTAGTGTACCTGATGGAACTTGAATAGAATTTGCTACTAAAGTTCTATTATTGGTAAATATTCCTCTAAAATCATCCGAACTCGTAAAAGAATCTACTATTGGTGTACCTTCAAACACAACTTTTGTTAATTGATTCCAACCAAATGCACAATTTCCTATGTTTGTAACCGAACTAGGGATTGTAAGATTCGTCAATAAATTATCTTCAAAGGCTGATCGACCAATTTCTATGACTGAATTTGGAATTGAAGTTTCTTGTATAGAACAACTTTTAAATGCGGCTATCCCTATTTTTCTAACTGTATTAGGAATCACTAATCTCGTTATTTCTACATCAGAATATTGTATATTCTCAAAAGCATTTACTCCTATTTCAACCACTTCTTTTCCATCTATTTTTTTAGGAATATTTCCTACTTCTTTTAATAGCTCTTTATATGTAGGTTCTATTTCAGCATGTATAGCATCTGTATCTATTCCCTCAGTTGCTGTTGTAATTTTTGATTGAAATTCTTCCGGTAAAATCCCTAATTTATTTAATTCTTCTAGAAGTTCTTCTTCTGTTGTGAATTCATTCATCATAAATTTCCTCAAAAATTCTATTGAAAAATCCGGATCATTTTCATGTATTTTTTCTATATATTTCATTGCATATAAATAATTATCCGTTAAACCTGTTATACTAATTCCACCTTCTACTTCTTCATATTTATATAATACTTCATAACTAATAGCATCTTTATCAACTTGTGCCACTTTTCCTTCTTCATCTATATTATAATTATTTTTTGTATCTAGGAATTCTACATTTATTGTACCATTTCCATTTTCTGTTGTTTCCGTCTTATTTTCTCCGACTATTTTATCTAATTCTTTTTGTATATCTTCTGTGGTTATTTCCTCTCCCCATTTACCTGACTTTGCTGCTGTATATGCCAATCCTACTTGTTCTTGTTCATTTGCTGTTTCTGTTTTTTCACTTGCCTCGCTTGCTTTTGTTAAGATTCCGTTTTGTCTTGTTAAAGTCGCTATGGTTACTCCTGCTAAGATTAATAACACAATGATTGTAATAACTAGTGCTATTAGTGTAATTCCTTTATTATTTAATCTTTTCATTTGTTCCTCCTTATTTAAAAAAACTTATACCACATCCTGTAATTTTCTATTTTTAATATACCACATCCTGTAGTTTGGTTTCAATAATTTTTTTAAATGTATCTTTTTTGTAATCAATCGGAAATATTTTTGTAACATTTACAGTTTCATCCTGTAATGTAATGGTAAATTTTGCTATAAAATATATTTTAAATTAATTAATTTTACAGGAGAGATACTTATGAAAGTAAAAACATTAAACGGAAACTTAAATATTATTGGTAAAAATTTAAGAAAATATAGAAAATTAAAAAAAATTTCTCAGCCAGAAATTTGTAAAAAATTAGATTTAATTGGTGTTACTATGTACATTTGTGATATTTATGAGATTGAATATGGAAAAAAGACTGTAAAAGATTTTGAAGCATTAGCTTTTTGCAAAGTCTTAGGTATTTCTTTAGAAGATTTATACAATGACACAGATCAATATTATGAAGCATAAAAAAGATTATAGAATAAAATAAACTTTATACTATAATCTTTTTTATTTTGTATGACTATCACTATACTATAAAAAATTTTATATTTTACTATCATAGAATTTTATAAATTAAATTTTTTTAAACAATCGCAAATGTTAATTCACCTTTTACAGCTACTTTACCATCAACAGTTGCTAATGCTTCCCCAATTCCGATAGGCCCTTTTCTTTTGATAATTTTTACTTCTAATTTTAATCTATCACCAGGAACTACTTGTCTTTTAAATCTTAATTTATCAATTCCTCCAAAAAGTGCATTTCTTCCTTTGTTTTCTTCCATAGAAAGAATTGCTACTGCACCAGTTTGTGCTAATGATTCTACAATTAAAACACCTGGCATAATTGGATTTCCAGGGAAATGTCCTTTGAAATAATATTCATCTTCACTAACATTTTTATATGCTACTGCACTTTCTCCTGGTATATACTCTTCCACTTCATCAATCATTAAAAATGGTTCTCTTTGTGGTATAATTTCTTTTATTTGTTCTTTATTTAACATTTATATTAACCTCCATTCTATTATTTTAATAAAAACTAAAATGGTTGTTATCATATATGAAATAAATTTTGAATGTGATTGGAGATATGTTAGAATTTGTTAATCATATATTGAGGGATGTTCACGGTACTCACGGACGTGAGGGTCTGAGTGAAAGAGGCTCAATATATGATTAACAAATTCTTAAATATCGTATTGAACCGAAAAATTTATTTCATATATGATAACAACAATTTTAGTGAATCATTATTATTTGATTTTAAATAATGGTGTACCATATTCTACAACATCTTCATTATTTACACAAATTTCTACAACTTCACCATCAAATTCTGATTCAATTTCATTCATTAATTTCATGGCTTCTACAATGCATACAACTTGTCCTTTTGAAATTTTGTCTCCTACTTTTACATATGGATCTTTATCTGGAGCTGAACTTGCATAAAAAGTCCCCACCATTGGTGATTTAATAACTTTGTAATTTTCTTCTTTTTTATCTTCTACAGCAACCATTCCTTTTTCTTCCTGTGGTTTTACAGCAGGAACAGATATTGGTGCACTTGCTTCTATTACATGTGGTTCTACAATCACTTCTCTTTTTTCACTTTTTTTCATACTAATTTTTACGCCATCTGGAAATTCAATTTCCAATTCTTCTAGTTTAGAGTTTCCCATATCGTCTATTAATTTTTTAATTTCCTTATAATCCATATTTCTACCTCCTAAACCAATATTCTATCTATTGGTATTTTAACATTTTATTTTTTCTTTTTCAATAATAGAATAAATATCAGTACATTTTTTCTTTTTATCTACTGATATTTATTCATTTATAAATTTCTATCCTTCATATTTTTTCAATAAAATACTACTATTGTGTCCACCAAATCCTAATGAATTAGACATTGCATATTTTACTTCTGCTTTTCTTCCTTCATTTGGAACAATATCTAAGTCACATTCTTCATCTGGAACTTTGTAATTAATGGTTGCTGGAACAAATCCTTCTTGGATTGCTTTTGCACATACAATGGCTTCTACGCCACCTGCTGCTCCTAATAAATGTCCTGTATGTCCTTTTGTTGAACTTACCATTACTTTTTTAGCAGCTTCTTCTCCTAATGCTGTTTTAATGGCTTGTGTCTCATATGAATCATTTAAGTGTGTTGATGTACCATGTGCATTGATATATGTAATTTCTTCTGGATTTACATGTGCTTCCTCCATAGCAATTTTCATAGCTCTTGCACCACCTTCTCCTCCTGGAGCAGGTGATGTAATATGATATGCATCAGATGTTGCACCATATCCTACCATTTCTGCATAAATTTTAGCTCCTCTTTTTTTCGCATGTTCTAATTCTTCTAAAACAACTACTCCGGCACCTTCTCCCATAACAAATCCACTTCTTTCTTTGTCAAATGGAATACTTGCTCTTTTTTTATCTTCTGATTTTGTTAATGCTTTTATATTGGCAAATCCTGCAATTCCAAGTGGTGTAATTCCTGCTTCTGTTCCTCCTGCTAATACTATATCTTGATATCCATGTTTAATCATTCTAAAGCTTTCCCCAATGCTATGTGTACCTGTTGCACATGCTGTAACCATAGCAATAGATTCTCCTTTTGCGCCAATATCAATTGCTACATTTCCTGTTGCCATATTGGAAATTCCCATAGGTATATACATTGGAGAAACTCTATCTGGTCCTTTTGTTATACATTTTTCATGTTCTGTTTCAATTGTTTGTATTCCTCCAATTCCTGATCCTATAATAATTCCTACTCTTTCCATATTTTCAGTTTCTTTGTCTAACCCACTGTCTTTCCATGCTTCTCTTGCAACTATCATAGCATATTGGGAAAATTTATCCAATCTCTTTGCTTCTCTTTTATCAAAATAATCTTCTGGATTATATCCTTTTAATTCTGCTGCTAGTTTTACTTTAAAGTCTGTTGTATCAAAACTTTTTATTTCATCAACTCCACATTTTCCTTCTTTAATTCCATTCCAAAATTCTTCTGTGCTATTTCCTATTGGTGTTAAAGCTCCTAATCCTGTAATAACAACTCTTCTTTCCATTTTTCTAATCCTTCCTTTTACTTTATTATTCTTTTCTTGGTCTTATTTACATGACCATTCCACCATCTACATGAATTACTTGACCAGTGATATATGCACTTTCTTCTGTTCCTAAGAAATAGATTAAATTTGCTACTTCTTTTGCTGTTCCCATTCTTTTTAATGGGATTTGATTATGTATATTTTCTTTTACTTCATCTGATAGAACTGCTGTCATATCTGTCTCTATAAATCCAGGTGCTACTGCATTTGCTCTGACATTTCTTGAAGCTAATTCTTTTGCTACACTTTTGGTGAATCCAATAATTCCAGCTTTTGATGCTGCATAATTACATTGACCTGCATTTCCTGCAACACCTACAACTGATGACAAATTGATAATACTTCCTTTTCTTTTTTTCATCATATATTTTGTAACTGCTTTTGTGACAATATATGTTCCTTTTAAGTTTACTTCTATGACTTTATCAAATTCTTCTTCACTCATTCTCATTAATAAATTATCTTTTGTAATACCTGCATTATTAACTAATACATCTATACTTCCAAATTCTTCGATTGCCTTTTTTACCAATTCTTCTATTGCTTCTTTATCTGTTACATCTGCTTGCATGATAAGTGCTTTTACACCTTTGCTTTCAAATTCAGCTTTTAATTCTTCAACATTTGTTTTGCTTGAAACATAATTTATTACGACATTATATCCATTATCTGCAAATTTTAAGGCTACTTCTTTTCCAATTCCTCTTGAAGCTCCTGTGACAAATACAGTCTTATTTTCTTCCATCTTTTTTCTTCCTTTCTATTTCTTTATTTTTTATTGATGTTCTTCTAAGTATTTTTCCAAAGTATCCACATTATTTATATTAAATGTTTTAGCTTCTTTATTATCTTTTTTCACAAATCCAGTTAAAGTTCTTCCTGGTCCAATTTCTAAATATTCCTCTACTTGCTCTTGTTCCATTAATTTAATTGCCTTATCAAATCTTACTGGACTAATAATATGATTTGCTAAAATTTCTTTTATATTGTCATTTTCAGCATAATATGTACCGTCAATATTTTTTATAACTTTAGTTTTTGTATCAAGATGAAAATTAATATTTACCAATTCTTTTTCATATGCTTCTTTTGCTTTTTCTAATTTTATCGTATGGAATGGTCCACTTGTATTTAATTTTAATGCTCTTTTAGCACCTTGTGCCTTCAATATTTCCATTGCCTCATCAACAGCATCTTCTTGTCCTGATATAACGGTTTGTACACTGCAATTATAGTTTGCAACAACAATAAATTTATCTTTTTTAGAAATTTCTTTACAAACTTCTTCTATTTTCCCTGAATCTAATCCAATAATTGCTGCCATAGAAAATTTTTCATCAGGCAAAAGATTCCCCATGTAATATCCTCTTTTTTGAATTAATTTGATTCCGTCTTCAAAACTGATGATTCTTGCATAAATTAAAGCTCCATATTCTCCTAAGCTTAATCCAGTTGCAATATCTGCTTCTATTCCTTTTGCTTTTAGAACTTCTAATATTGCTAAACTAGTTGTTAATATAGCAATTTGTGTGTTTTCTGTTTTATTTAATTCTTCTTCTGGACCTTCAAAGCAAAGTTTTTTTACATCAATTCCAGATATCCTTGAAGCCTCATCATAGATTTTTTTTGCTTCATCATACTTTTCATAAATATCTTTTCCCATTCCTACAACTTGTGCACCTTGTCCAGGGAATAAAAATGCTCTTTTCATTCTTTCTTCATCCTTTCTTATATTTCCATCAAAATACTACCAGTATTTAATCCTCCACCATATCCTAGTAAAATAATTTTATCACCTGTTCTCAAAAGTCCAGTTTCTTGCATGTCATGTAAAGCAATTGGAATACTAGCACAAAAAGTATTTCCTCTTTCTTGTATGTTTGTATACATCTTTTCCATTCCTATATGTAGTCTTGATGCAATTGCTTTTATAATTTTTAAATTGGATTGGTGTGCCACTATATATTTTACATCCTGTAATGTGATATTGGCTTTTTCTAATAATTCATTAACATTTTCAACTGTTCTTGTTACTGCATATTTATATACTTCTTTTCCATTCATATATACATTTTTTCCATATTGATATGCTAAAATATGATTTTTGTCTTCTTCTGCTTTAATATTGGACACATATATTTTCTGAGAAGTACTTTCTTCTTTTTCTACTAGCGTTGCTCCAGCACCATCAGATAACACTACTGCTGTTCCTATATCTTTTTTATCAATAATTCCAGATAATTTATCTGCCCCTATAATTAAGGCTTTTCTTATATTTCTTGAATCCATATATACTTTGGCAATATCAAATGCATTTATATATCCACCACACCCAGCTAATATATCTAAACATATACATGAGGGAAGTCCTAATTTTTTTTGCACATAATTGGACATTCCTGGCATTAACATATCTGTACTTGTTGTAGCTGCTATAATAAGGTCAATATCTTGTTTTTCAATTTCTAAACTGAAAAGATTTTCTACAGCTCCTACGGCCATCTCTTGTATGGTTTCATTTATTGCATAATATCTATTTTTTATGCCTGTTCTTTTTTCGATATATCCACTTTCCAAATTTAATATTTTTTCTAACTCATCATTTTTTATCTGTTTTTTAGGAAAATATATACCATTGGCTACTATATGTATGTTACTCACTTAATACCTCTTTCCTATTTTTTATAAAAATACGCCTTATATATTTATATACTATTTTTGTATTTTTTTCTATTGGTATGACTGGTCAAAAAGA
This sequence comes from uncultured Eubacteriales bacterium, assembly GCA_949288095.1. Lineage (GTDB taxonomy): Bacteria > Bacillota > Clostridia > TANB77 > CAG-508 > CAG-269. The sequence continues at coordinate 10,321 of CASEIX010000045.1, read as the reverse complement.
AAGAATATTTACTTAAAATACAAGCAAATATTCTCTAATTTTTATTGTATAGGAAATTTAACTTTTATATATTTTCCTTCTCATTTACTATTGTTCTGCTCCTTGTTGTTCTTCAGCATTTCGAGTTTCCTCACTATTTTGCTCTTCTCCATTATTTTGTTGTTCCTCATTATTTTGCTCACTATTTTCTCCAGTTGTTGCATTATTTACTTGATTATTGTTTTCTCCATTATTTGTTGTAGTATTAGATGAAGAAGTATTTGTATCATCATTTGATGTAGCTTCCAACACTCCTAATCTATCTAAGTATTCTTCTACATCATATGTTCTATCATTTGCAGTCATAAAATATTGTTTTTCTCCTCCGCTAATTACCATATATATGTCATCTACAAATGCTCTAATTGGTTGTTCTCCTGATGCATTTAATAATGTATATCGATTATTTATACATGCTACAATTACATTATAATCTGGGATAACTAATAAGTTAGTTGCTTCTCTGTTACTACTTGCAATATATCCAAGACTATCATATTCAAAGTCTACAAGTTGATTTCCATCTGTATCAAATAACCCCCATTTGTTATTTCTCATAACAGGTATTAAACTATCTATTAAAATATATCCTGTCTTTAAATCATTTTCTTCAAATCGAGATATATCTACTCCAATTTGATCATTTTCTGCATATATGACTGTATTTCCATTTAAATCTATAACTCCATATCGGTTATTTCTACTTACTAAATATAGACCTGCATCATAATCCATTAATTCTATGCTATCATAATTAATGTTAACTTTTGTTTTCTTATCTGTTCCTATAATTCCATATTTATCATCACTACATACAATAAAATCTCCTGTAGATTCTTGATATCTAACTTCATCATATTTACATTCTAAGATTTCAGTTCCATCTGCCGCATTGATTACTCCATAATATCTATCATCTGTAACCACTAACATATTTTTCACTATTGCTTTTTCATTTTCAAAATTCTCACTCAAACTTGTGTATCCATAATCTAAAACTGTATTTGTATAAGAACTGATTAAATATGGTGTTGTATAAATAGTAATTGTATTGTTTTCTTGATCATAGAAAAATGAAGTATTAAAAGCCTTTTGCATTCCATCAGTTGTTACGTATAATTCTCCATTAATTGCTTTTACTGGCTTGTCCATATATACATATGTATAATTGTTATTTCCTTCTTCTAAGTTTAATTTATATATTTTATTTGAATTTAATGTAAGATTTGCAACTTCTTCTGTTGTTTCTACATAACATTTACTACTATCTTCAGACTTATTATTATATTCGCCATTATAACAATTGTATCCTAAATAAGAAGATATTGCTCTAACCGGTACATAAATTGTTCCATCGCTCTCAAATACTAGTAAATTTTTAACATCTGCATTTTCCATATCATTGATATATACTCGCAAAACTGTTCCTTGCAAATACATCATATATGAAACAATTCCTATAATTGCTATGACAATTAATACTATAAAAACAATTATTATTTTTATAACTTTTTTTGTCTTGTTCTCTTTATTGTTTGAAAAATCTTCATCTAATAAATTCATATACACCCTCCTACTTTTCGGCTTCATAGCCATATTTTGCATAAAATTCGTCTCTAAAAGTTGCTAAATGATCTCTCTCTATTTCTATTCTAACCTTTTCCATTAAATTAGTCAAGAACCTTAAATTATGTATTGATAATAATCTAACTCCTAAAATCTCATTTGTCTTGATAAGATGCCTTATGTAGGCTCTAGAATAATTTTTACAAGTATAACAATCACATTCTTCATCTAATGGATTCCAATCTCTTTCATAAGTCGCATTTCTAACAACAACTTTTCCACGAGATGTTAAGGCTGTTCCATTTCTAGCTATTCTTGTAGGTAATACACAATCACACATATCAATTCCTGCGATAGCTGCTTCTATTAAATAGTCTGGTGTTCCCACTCCCATTAAATATCTTGGCTTATTTTTTGGCATTAATGGTGTTGTAAAACGAAGCATTTTTAAAAATTCTTCTTTAGGCTCTCCTACACTAATTCCGCCAATCGCATATCCTGGTAAGTCTAATTCAATTAAATCTTTTGCACTTTGTTCCCTTAAATCTTCATAAAATCCACCTTGAATAATTCCAAAAAGTGCTTGATTTTCTGTTTTATGTGCTTCTTTACATCTTTTAGCCCATCTAGTGGTTCTTTCCATAGATTGTTTTGTATATTCGTAGCTTGCCGGATATTCTACACATTCATCAAATGCCATAATAATATCTGCGCCTAAATCTTCCTCTGTTTTCATAACACTTTCTGGTGAAAAGAAATGTTTACTTCCATCTAAATGAGACCTAAACTCTACACCATCTTCTGAAATTGTTCTTAAATCTCCTAAACTAAATACTTGAAATCCTCCACTATCTGTCAAAATTGGTCTATCCCATTTCATAAAGTTATGAAGACCACCTGCTTCTTTTACAATATCTTGTCCTGGTCTTAAGTATAAATGATAAGTATTGGCTAATATAATTTGTGCCCCTACCATTTCTTTTAACTCTTCAGGTGTCATTGATTTTACAGTTGCTTGTGTTCCTACTGGCATAAATACGGGCGTTTGTATGTCTCCATGAGGTGTATGAACAACACCTCTTCTTGCTCCTGTTTGTTTATCTTCATGTAATAATTCATATGTTACTGCTGGTTTCATGGTTCCTCCTTTTTTCTTTATTTATTCTATTTTTTGTATTTCAATTTTCTTAAGAGCTATTTTTTATTTCTGTTTATCTTCTTGGTATAGCATTTGAAGATTTATCATATTTTGCAAGCAAATATCTTAAATCTTGTATATCTCTCATATCTTCTTTTCTGGCTTTTCTTATTTTCATATGATCACCTACTCAATCTTTATTTATTAATTTACTGAATAAACATAGCATCTCCAAAACTAAAAAAACGATATTTTTCTTTTACTGCTTCATGATATGCTTTCATAATATAGTCTTTTCCAGCTAAAGCAGATACTAACATTAATAAAGTAGATTGTGGCAAATGGAAATTGGTAATTAATGCATCTAAACATTTAAATTGATAACCTGGATAGATAAAGATACTGGTATCTGCTTCTGTTTCTTTTACCAATCCATTTTCATCTGCAATTGTTTCTAATACTCTGCAAGAAGTTGTTCCAACAGCAATCACTCTTTTTCCTTGTTTTTTTGTTTCATTAATTTTATCAACATCTTCTTGTTTGATATAGAAATGTTCTGTATGCATTTCATGGTTTTCTACATTTTCTTCTTTTACAGGTCTAAAAGTTCCAATACCAACATGTAATGTGACATTTGCAATTTTGACACCTTTTTCTTCTATTTTCTTTAATAATTCTGGTGTAAAATGCAAACCTGCTGTTGGTGCTGCTGCTGATCCATTATATTTCGCATAAACCGTTTGATATCTGTCATTATCTTTTAATTCTTCATGTATATATGGTGGTAATGGCATTAAGCCAATTTTATCTAAAATTTCATTAAAAATGCCTTGATATGAAAATTTTACCTTTCTCGTTCCTCCTGGCATAATTTCTAATATTTCAGCTGTTAACAAGCCATCCCCAAAAATTACTTTTGTACCAACATGAAGTTTATTTCCTGGTCTTACAATACTTTCCCAGATATCACCTTCTATATTTTTTAGTAATAAAAACTCTACTTTAGCGCCTGTTTCTTTTTTTCCATAGATTCTGGCAGGAATAACCTTTGTATTATTTCTTACTAAACAATCTCCTGGCTCTAAATAGTCAATAATATCTTTAAATGTTTTATGTTCAATGGTTTGTTTACTTCTATCTAAAACCATTAATCTAGATTCATCTCTTTTTTCTATTGGTGTTTGTGCGATTAATTCTTCTTGTAATTCATAATTAAATTCTGATACTTTCATGATTCCTCCTCAATGCTTTTCTTTTAATGCAATATTACCCCCTTGTTGTTTTTTACAAGGACAAATTTTCCTATACCATAAAAATGTCCAAACAGAGACGTCCCCAAAAGGACATTTTTTATGCTTTTCCTATAATCATTCTTATATTTCTAAATAAATTATTAAATATTCCTCTAATTTCTTCAATTATATTTTGTGGCTCTGCATAAACCTTTAAATCATATGCATATTCAAAATTTGATCTTTTAGCAGGTTTTAATGTGTATATTTCATTTGGCAATCCTATATATCCGTTTGATGTATATATTTCTTGATTCATATAATCTTTATACCATTCTCTTTGACCTATTAAATATTCATTTTCATATCCATAGTCTTTATAATCATGTAATGCTGGTATATCATAGCCATATTCTTCTGCCGTTCTTTCTAAAGAGTGTAGAAATTCGTGTAAAAATACTTCCTCTGGAAATTGATTTACTCTTGTGTCGTATTTGTAAATGTAACTTTTTGAACTATTTGGTAATCGAATATTTGAAAATCCTATTCCATAATAATCCATAGATCCTAGACCAATCCAATCTTTAATTTCAATATCATCTTCATATTCTTCATTTCCTAATCTGACAACTGCAAAAATATGGTCATAATTATTTTGATTAATGATATCTTTTATTTGTTCTTCTATATCTTCTGGTGCAACATAATACCCAAATTCATTGTCATAAGATAAAGATGTAATAGGGGCTTGTATTTCATATATATCACAATCTGCAGTCATTTTTCCTTCTGATAATACATTACAAGAATCTTCAAATCTCTCTATCGTATTTTTGATATCTGTAATATCTGTATTGGTTACTTGTATATCAATTTCTTTATTGTCTATGGTAACATTTGTGTTTTCAAAGATAAAACAAGCAAATTTCCAATCACTATCTTCTTCAGCTTGTCCTTCTTCTATTTTAAAATCAGAAAACCAAGCCTCACCTTTTGCATATCCTTCTGTTCCTCCTAATCGAAAAGCAATATCAACCGTATCTCTATTTTTTGAATTAAATATAAATTCTACTTCTTGCCAATCACTGTCTCCACTAATGGCAACTGATCTTTCTACTGTATCTGATATAGAAATTTGTGCTCCTATACTAGAAGCGTTTTTATCTGCTTCTACTCCTTTTGTCTTTATCATACAAGTCACCTTATATGGTGTATTTTTTTGTACTTGTACTTCTTTTGAAAACATCGCATCATTAAATTCATTTGATGTTATCTTATAACTACTAGCATCTGAATATGTTATATCTTCATCTCTTTTAAATTCTGATGTATTTAATTTTGCCTCACTTCGTATAAAATCATTAAAATTATTACTTTGATAAAATTGATATGCTAAATATACTGCAATCATTAAAATAACAAAGGTAAATATGTTAATGATTAAGGCTTTTGCACTTCTATTTTTTCTCATACTCTATTTTCCTTTTTTGTTATTCTTTTTCTAATAACACAAATGTATATACATAATTTTGATATTTGGTTTTAAACTCTATTGGTTCAATAACTGTCGTTAATCCTTCTTTTGGGAATGCATTATATAATCCACAATCTCCTGAATCAATTAGCCAAATTCTTCCATGATAGTCTTTTAAGATATCCTCGTAATTATATATAATTTCCATACCTGGTCCATAAGCTTTATATGCTTCTTCTACATCCCAATATCCCCCATTATAAAAATATTGTTTACTGTCTGGAAAAAAGGCTGCAATGACACCACCATTTCCTATATTTGAATAAATCAAAATATCATCTGGTTGTACATTTTCTCTTAAATATTCTATTTGCTTCATATTACTATTATCATAATTGATTGTCATATTGGTTACATTACTAACAATTCCTAAAATTAAGATGATTGCACATACAATTCCTGTAACCCATTTTCTTTTTTCTTTTGCCATAAAAAATGCTAAACCAAAAATATATAATCCAGTAATAACAATTAAATATCTTGCATATAAAATTGGTGTCATAAATGAAATAATAAGAACTGCTAAAATAACCAATATATATGTTACAATCGATAATACGCCAGCAAATAAATTTTCTTTTTCCTTTTTTGCCCTATAAATTCTATATCCTATATAAATATACATAGCTAAAGATGCAACCAATGCAATAATCGTGTTTACATCAAAACTAAATGCCGTATCTAACTGTCTTCTAAATTGGAAACTAATTACTTCTATAAATGTTCTTAATTCTAAAGTTATCCAAAAGCCTGATTCTACATGAGCGACTTGTCCTTTTAAATATATTAACCATGGAATATATAAAATAATTTGAACTATTGCTAAAATTATAAAATTTCGTAATAGTTTTGTATTTTCTTTCCTATTTTTGATTAAATATACAAGTAGCATAAAATTCATTAATCCTGCTGCTGCTAATGCATAATAATGTATATAACATGCTGCTATACTAAAAATGCCAAAAATGATTAAATTTTTATTCTGTACTTTTAAAGTTGTTTTTTCTTTTATATTTTTATATAGTCTATATCCATAAATTGCTAATATGGTAACAATTAAACATGACCATGAATACATTCTAATTTCTTGACTATATGTACACATAACTGGTAAAAAGTAGACTAAAAATGAAAATATCATTCCTACTTTTTCTCCAAAATCTTTTCGTATATGGGTATATCCTAATATATCTAAAATCACAATTGCTAAGACAGAGAATAATCGAAAAGCAATATTTTGGTTTCCAAAAATCATCCATACAATATGTAACATCCAATAATATAAAGGTGGATGAACATCATTTCCTGTTATATTCCATATTTCACTAAAACTATGTTTTGCAATGGCTACTGAATAACTTTCATCAAACCATATATCTTCATGAAATGCTGCTAAACAGATAAATACAATTCCTAATAAGATAATTCCTATATGTATATATTTATTTTTTTTGTGAATCTTTTTTAGTTGTTTCATATTTTTCTCCTATATTTTTTTCTTCCATAATAATAAGTGGAACATTATTATTGTCATCTTTAACAACATTTTAAACGTCCACTTATCTTTTTTATTATTCTATTTTTTTAAACTAATTCTTTTTCAGTTTGTGCTTTACCATTATTAGAAACATCTGCTATTTTTATACTTCTTACATGGTTTATTTTCTCCCAAGAAGTATTTCTAATAAATAAGCATTTAAAGTTTATACATAACCATGTTAATAAAAATAGTGGATAACAAAGCAATCCTTTTGCCATTGGCTTTATTTTTCTTCCATCTAGCCACATTGCAAACATTCCTACAAATATTGGTAATACAAATGTTGGAACCAAATACATAATTAAGTTTTTGATTAATTCTGCTGTTGTAATAGATGCTGAATTATACATGATAAAGTTTGTTAATAATAATGCAATCGTTATAATAAACATTGGTATACTTCCAACAATATATAATAAACCATCAAGATTTATCATTTTTTTGTTTTCTTTAGCTGCTGTTGCTAATTCTTTTGTATATCTTTTAATACATTGTATATGACCAACTGTCCATCTACTTCTTTGTGACCAACTTTGTCTAAATCCTGTTGGTTGTTCATCATATACGATAGCATCTGTTGCCCAACCTAATTTTTTACCTTTGATAATTCTTTTTAAAGAAAATTCAATATCTTCTGTTAATGTTTCTGTATCCCAACCTTGTGGTTTAATAATATCAAATTTTACCATAAATCCTGTACCATTTAATAATGGTGATAATCCGATATTATATCTAGCTAAATGATAAAATCTATGCATTTGCCAATAGAAGATAGCATATCCTGCTGTTATCCAGTTATCAGATGGATTTTTGATATCTCTATAACCTTGTACAACATCTTCTCCTTGACATAGCTTTTTATTCATATTTTTTATAAAGTTCTTATCAACGATATTATCTGCATCAAATACAAAGAAAGCATCATATGGTGCATTTTCAGCTATTTTTTGTTGTAAAAACCAATTTAGTGCATATCCTTTTGTTTTCTTAGTCGCATCAAATCTTTCATAAACAATCGCACCAGCTTCTTCTGCAATTTTTGCTGTATTATCTGTACAATTATCAGCAATAACATATATATCATATAAGTCTTTATTGTAAGTTTGGTTTTTTAAACTTTCGATTAAATTTCCTACAACTGCTTCTTCATTATGTGCTGGTATAATTGCCATAAAACGATGCTCTTTATTTACTTTTAAAGGTTTATCCTTTAATTTTACTAAAGAACATAAACTAATAACAACTTGATATAGCCAAAAAATTGTTACTGTCCATACTAAAGCTTCTCTTAGTATATATAAATAATCCATTTTTTTACCTCTCTTTTAATATACTTTCTATATATTATTATACTACCTTTTATATTATACTATTATTGCCAAAATATTGCAACTTTTTTAATAAAATTTAATATATTTTTAATAAATATTACACGCCTCTTTCTCCGCGCATGTTTTCAGCATCTGCTTCTATATCTTCTTCTACACTTTTTTGGAATTCTGCTGTGGTCATATCTTCCTCTTTATTATCCCAAGCTCTTTCTACTCTTTCTCTTACTTCTCTTTCTGTAAATTTCTCATTGATTTCTCCATTTTGCATTAATTTAGCAACAATATCATCTGTATGGCTATGAGATACTGTATGAGGATTTCCATCTAACTCTTCCGCTTTTAGTTCTTCACAAGGCTCTTCCTTTGCATTTTCATGTTGTTTTGCTTCTTGATAAGAAGCTTCTACTGAACGATAACCATCTTGATATTTTTGAGATAATTTCTGTGTTTCTTCATCCATTCCTTCTACTGGATTTTTGGAATCTTTTGTTTCCAATTGCTTATCTAAGCTTTTATTTCCTTCAATATCATTTCCTCCAATGGTCTTATCATGAGAATGATATACTTCTACTTCCCCATATTGTCCTTTTTCTATTCCTATCGTTTCTTCTCCTTGAATTTGTAATCTTGTTAAGACATCTCCTTTTTTTATTTCTTGATTTTTATTTTGTTTTATTTGATAATTGCTTTCCATAGGATTTGTTCCCTCTTGTGTATCATTTTCTAAGTTTAAAGCTTTAACATTTCCTTTTTTATCAATTGTTACCGCCTCATATCTTGACGAATGTCCTTCTAATCGTTTCCCATTTTCATCTCTTAAATTATCTAAATCATCTGATTCAACAAATGCTAATTTTCCTTCCTTTTCTTTGCCTTTTATCTTTCCCGCTTCTTCTAATCGTTTTCCAATAGTATCCATATCAGTCGCCATAGTATTCATATCTACTTCTTGCTTGATGTTAATGTCTTTTACCGTATTTTGTATTTTTTGTTGTTTACCTATAATTTGTTTTTCTCTTTGGCGACTTTGTTCTTTTTCTACTTGTTCTCTTCTTTTCTGCGTTTCCTCAACTTGTCTTATTTTTTCTTGCCTTCGCTCTTGCCCTATGCTTTTTTGATATCCCATTTGCTGTTCATAAATATTTCTATTTCTTGTTCTTTCATTAATTGACTCTCTTTCTTTTTCTTGTTCCTTTTTCTTTTTCGTTTTTTCGATTACCTGAACAATTTGGTCTTTTATTTGATCTGAAAGTTGATTTTCCAGAGTATTCTCTCTAAATATAATTAAATCATCTCCCATAATTTTGGGATTATATCCTCCAATAACTGTATCTCCTAGAAAATAGATATATCCATTTTCTTCCTTTTTAGCTGACAATTCTTCTTCTTTTCCATTAACATATATAGTTCCTATGGTTATTCTCTCTTGACGAACAATATTAATTGATTTCATAAAATCTTCATGTCTTTTATCTTCATTATTAATAGTTTTATCAATTATAGTTTTCTCAGTATATTCTTGATGTTGTTTATTTTTTACTTTCTTTTTTATATATATGTATACTATTATTCCTAATAAAATAACGCATATTACAAATAATATTGGCTTCATTTATATACCTCCGAATTCATATTAAAATGATTATAATATAAATATTTTTTTCCTTCAACAATTTAAGAAAATTTTCATGTCAATAATTTTTGAATATTTCACTAAAAAATAGCTTTATTTTATTAGCGAATATTTCACCATATGTACAATCTTGAGTTCCGCTCGCCGCGGGGCAGGCTCAAGATTTATTTTTTGTTTATTTTTTAAAATTTTGTAAATAATATTATTAGGCGAGAGATTTATATGATGCTTTAGCATCTTTTAGATAAAATTCATTTATTAGCTCTATGACTACATTCGCTAGCCATTGATGATAATCTAATGAATTT
>CASEIX010000044.1 GCA_949288095.1 uncultured Eubacteriales bacterium | reverse complement strand
GGATAGCTTAATGAAATTAGAGTTACCAGCTGGTGTTGATATAGAAATCAAATTATAATTATAGAAGCAGGGAAACGAAACCAAGCTGATATACATTAAATATGTAAATTTAAATATTATATTAGCCAATAGTTAAGTTAGCTGTAGGAACGAAGTGACGTACAGATAACTTATGCGGTAAAAACGTATAGGAGGAGTAAACAAAATGAAAGGAATTATAGGAAAAAAAGTTGGTATGACACAAATCTTTGATGAAAAGGGAAATGTAATACCAGTAACAGTTATTGAAACAGCAGGAAATGTTGTAACACAAGTTAAAACTGTTGAAACAGATGGATATAATAGTATCCAATTAGGATATGGTGAAGTTAAAGCAAAACATTTAAATAAACCATTAGAAGGACACTTCAAAAAAGCAGGTGTTGAAAACAAAAAACATTTAAGAGAGTTCAGAACAGAAGACGTAGCAAATTATAAAGTTGGAGATGAAGTAAAAGCTGATATCTTCACAGCAGGAGAAAAAGTAGATGTTCAAGGAACTACAAAAGGAAAAGGATTCCAAGGTGTTATCAAAAGACATGGACAACACAGAGGACCTATGGGACATGGTTCTATGTATCATAGAAGACCAGGTTCAATGGGATCTACATCAACACCAGGTAGAGTATTTAAAGGTAAAAAACTACCAGGACATATGGGAAGAGTTACTGTTACAATACAAAACTTAGATGTTGTAAAAGTAGATATGGATAAAAATGTAATCTTAGTAAAAGGTAGTGTTCCAGGAGCAAAAGGAGCTATCTTAAAAGTAAAATCAGCTGTAAAGGCTACTAAATAGAAGGAAGGAGGAAGAACAAAATGCCAAAAGTAGACGTTTTAGATATGAAAGGTAAAAAAGTAAGCGATATAGAATTAGCTGATAGTGTATTTGGTATTGAACCAAATGAAGCTATTGTACATAGTGTTTTAGTAAACTATTTAGCTAATCAAAGACAAGGTACACAAAGTACAAAAACAAGAGCAGAAGTTTCAGGTGGTGGTAAAAAACCATGGAGACAAAAAGGAACAGGTAGAGCAAGACAAGGTTCAATCAGAGCTCCACAATGGATTAAAGGTGGTATTGCTTTAGGACCAAAACCTCGTTCATATAAATACACAGTAAATAAAAAGGAAAAAAGACTTGCTATTAAGTCAGTGTTAAGTTCTAAAGTTTTAGAAAAAGAATTAACAGTTGTTGATAAATTAGAAGTAAAAGAAATCAAAACAAAAACAATGGTAAAAGCATTAGCAGATATGAAAGTTCAAGGAAAAACATTAATCATTCTTCCAGAGAATAATAAAAATGTTTTCATGTCATCAAGAAATATCGAAGGTGTTAAAACAATCGTTGCTAACAACATAAACATATTTGATTTATTAAAATATACAAATCTAATTTTACCAGTAGACACTGTTAAAAAATTAGAGGAGGTGTACGCATAATGTTACCAGAAGAAATTATAATCGCACCAGTTGTTACTGAAAAAAGTAATGACCAATTACAAGAAGGTAAATACACTTTCAAAGTAAATAAAAAAGCAACAAAAGTTGAGATAGCAAAAGCTGTTGAAAAACTTTTTGAAGTAAAAGTATTAAATGTTAATACAATCACTGTAAGAGGAAAGAAAAAAAGAGTAGGATACCATGTTGGAAAAACATCTGACTGGAAAAAAGCAATTGTAACAATTGATACAAATCCAGGAGAAGAAACATATCTAACAAAAGGTGGAAAAGAGGTTAAAGTTTCTAAGAAGTATAAAGATTCAATTGATGAATTTATGGGAGCTTAAATCAATTAAAAGCATCAATCTGCACATTTTCGCTATTTATTCCAAACCTCGATGTACAAACGTACACCTTCGGCTTGCAATAAATAACAAAAATGCACATCTTAATACTTTTAATCAATTTTATAATATAAAGAACTTTAATAAAATTATCGGGAAAGAACCCGGAGAATAAAGAATATCTGCTATGCGGAGCAGGAAAAACATCCGTAAATAATAAGTAGAGAAGAGAATTCATCAAAAACGAGTATTACTAGGAAAACGAACGAAAAATCCGCAGATGTACTTTAGTACATCGAGGGATTTTGAAGTGAAGTTTGACAACGTAAGACGAAGTTTTTCATGAATTTGAGGAAGGAGAATAAAAATGGGAATGAAACACTTCAAACCATATACACCATCAAGAAGAAACATGACAGTTTCAGACTTTTCAGAAATCACAAAGAAAACTCCTGAAAAATCATTACTTGCAAAGAAAAAGAAAAATGCAGGTAGAAATTCTTATGGTAGAATCACAGTAAGACACCAAGGTGGTGGAAACAGACAAAAATATAGAATTATAGATTTTAAAAGAAGAAAAGATAACATGGAAGCAACAGTTATTGGTATCGAATATGATCCAAACAGAAGTGCAAATATTGCTTTAGTTCAATATGAAGATGGAGAAAAAGCATATATCTTAGCACCACAAGGATTAAAAGATGGAGATAAAGTTGTATCTGGAGAAACAGCAGATATCAAACCAGGTAACTGTATGCCAATCAGTAGTATTCCAGTAGGTACTTTAATTCATAATATCGAATTAAATCCAGGACAAGGTGGAAAATTAGTTAAAGCTGCTGGACAAAGTGCACAATTAATGGCTAAAGAAGGTAAATATGCACATGTAAGATTACCTTCAGGAGAAATGAGATTAATCTTAGCTAAATGTAGAGCTACAATTGGTGTTATCGGAAACAGCGATCATGAAAATGTTAAAATCGGAAAAGCTGGTAGAAAGAGACATATGGGAATTAGACCAACTGTTAGAGGATCTGTTATGAACCCAGTAGATCACCCACATGGTGGTGGTGAAGGTAGAGCACCAGTTGGACACGCAGGACCACTTACTCCTTGGGGTAAACCAGCACTTGGATACAAAACAAGAAATAAAAAGAAATTATCAAATAAATTTATCGTTAAGAGAAGAAAATAAGATAATTGGACGTTGCGAAATCAAAGATTTCGACGTCCAGATGTGCAAATTGCTTGCGCAATATTGCACTGCCTAAGGTAAATTAACCTTGTTTTATAGCAAAAAATCTTGCGATTTTTGCTATAAAATAAAAATGAATTTTAAGAATGGGAGGAAAAGTTAAATGTCAAGATCAAGCAAGAAGAAACCATTTGTAGAACCTAAATTATTAAAAAGAATTGAAGCTATGAATGAAACAGGAGCTAAAGATGTATTAAAAACATGGTCAAGAGCTTCAACAATATATCCACAAATGGTTGGTCATACAATCGCTGTACATGATGGAAGAAAACATGTTCCAATTTATATTACAGAAGAAATGATCGGTCATAAATTAGGTGAATTTGCTCCTACAAGAACATATAAAGGTCATGCAGGAGAAAAAACAACAAAAGTAGGAAAATAAGAAAAAGATAGAACTTAAAAAAGGGTAAACACACATCCACACAGGTAGGGGACATATCTTGTCCTAAAAGGAATACCTGGAGAAAAGATGTGTCCCCTGACAATAGTAGACATTAATCAAGGAGGTAGAATAAAGTGCAAGAGCAAGAAACTTACGTTAGAAACGAAGCTAGAGCAACTCTTAGATATACAAGAATTTCAGCAAGAAAAGTAAAAATCGTTGCTGACTTAATAAGAGGAAAACATGTAGATGAAGCTTTAGCAATCGTGAAATTTACACCAAAGGCATCATCAGAAATAATCGAAAAATTATTAAAATCAGCAATTGCAAATGCTGAAAATAATCATGATATGAAACATGAAAATTTATATGTTGCTGAAATCTATGCAAATCAAGGTCCAACATTAAAAAGAATTAGACCAGCTGCAAAAGGTTCAGCTGTTAGAATTAGAAAAAGAACAAGTCATATAACAATCGTGTTAAGAGATGACAAATAGAGAAAGGAGGATTTATAAAAAAATGGGACAAAAAGTACATCCAACAGGTGTAAGAGTTGGTATAATTAAAGATTGGAACTCTAAATGGTATGCAGATTCAAAAAACTTTGCAGATTATTTAGTAGAAGATCAAAAAATCCGTAAATTTTTAAAGAAAAAATTATATGCTGCTGGAATTTCTAAAATAGAAATTGAAAGAACAGCAAAAGCCGTTAAAGTAAATTTATATACTGCTAAACCAGGAATCGTAATTGGAAAAGGTGGAGCAGGTGCAGAAAGCATAAAAGCTGAACTTGCAAAAGTAATTGGAAAAGATGTTAACTTAAATATTGTAGAGGTTAAAAATATTGATACAGATGCACAATTAGTAGCAGAAAACATCGCTGGTCAATTAGAAAGAAGAATTTCATTCAGAAGAGCTATGAAACAATGTATGCAAAAATCTATGAAAGCAGGTGCTTTAGGAATCAAAACTTCAGTATCTGGAAGATTAGGTGGAGCTGACATGGCAAGAACTGAATTTTATAAAGAAGGAAATATTCCATTACAAACTTTAAGAGCTGATATTGATTATGGATTTGCAGAAGCAGATACAACATATGGAAAAATCGGTGTAAAAGTATGGATATATAAAGGTGAAGTTCTTCCTACTAAACAAGAGGAAGGAGGAGACAAATAATGCCATTAATGCCAAAAAGATCAAAATTTAGAAAAATGCAAAAAGGTAGAATGAGAGGAAAAGCAACTAGAGGAAATAAAGTTACAGATGGTGAATGGGGAATTCAAGCAGTAACTGCTGGATTAATTACAGGTAACCAAATTGAAGCTGCTCGTATTGCGATGACTCGTTATATTAAGAGAGGTGGAAAAGTTTGGATTAAAATATTCCCTGACAAACCAATTACAGCAAAACCAATCGGAACTCGTATGGGTAAAGGTAAAGGTGCTCCTGAATATTGGGTAGCAGTTGTTAAACCAGGAAGAGTTATGTTTGAAATTGCTGGTGTTTCTGAAGAAGTAGCTAGAGAAGCTTTAAGACTTGCTATGAATAAACTACCTAATAAAACAAAAATTGTAGCAAGAGAAACTGAAAAGGTAGGTGATAATGATGAAGATAAATAAAATCAGAGAAATGTCTTCACCAGAACTAGAGAAAGAATTAGGTGAACTAAAAACAGAATTATTCAAATTAAAATTTAGTTTAGCTACAAATGGATTAGATAATCCAATGAAAATCAAAGAAGTAAAAAGAGATATAGCTAAAATAAATACTGTATTAACAGAAAGAAAAATAGCTGAAAGTAAAAAAGCATAATAGATAGGAGATAACTTTAACAGAGGTCATCAATTATTCACAAGGGGAAGGGACATTCCTTGAACTGAGTGGAAATGACCCAAAGGTAAGGTGTGTCCCTTGTCATTAAGTTTAAGAAAGGAGAAATCTAAATGGAAGAAAGAAATCTTCGTAAAGTTATGGTTGGAACTGTTAAATCTAACAAAATGGATAAAACAGTTGTCGTATCAGTACAAACAAATGTGAGCCATGGTGTATATGGAAAAACAGTTAAAAGAACATATAACTTGAAAGCTCATGATGAAGAGAATGTTTGTCAAATTGGTGATAAAGTAAGAGTAATGGAAACAAGACCACTTTCTAAAGATAAAAGATGGAGAGTTGTAGAAGTCTTGGAAAAAGCGGATATAAAATAATAATTTTAGAAGAATGAAGAAGGGAGGAACCAAAAAATGATACAACAACAAACAAGATTAAAAGTAGCAGATAATACAGGTGCAAAAGAAATTATGTGTATTAGATGTTTAGGTGGTTCTTACAGAAAAACATGTAATATCGGAGATGTTATAGTTGCTTCTGTTAAATCAGCAACACCAGGTGGCGTTGTAAAAAAAGGTGATGTTGTAAAAGCTGTTGTTGTTAGATCTAAAAAAGGTCTAAGAAGAGCAGATGGTTCATATATAAAATTTGATGAAAATGCAGCTGTTATAATAAAAGAAGATGGAACTCCAAGAGGAACTCGTATCTTTGGACCAGTTGCAAGAGAGTTAAGAGAAAAAGATTATATGAAAATATTATCTTTAGCTCCAGAAGTTTTATAGATAAAAAAATAAAATGATAATAAGGGTCAACATTTATTCACATGGGTAGGGGACATATATTGTCCCAATAGGAATACCATGAGGAAAGATGTGTCCCCTGACATTAAGTAAAGGAGGGTAATCTCTAATGAGAATAAGAAAAGGCGATAATGTCCAAGTTTTATCAGGAAACGATAAAGGTAAAACAGGAGAAGTATTAGAAGTAATGCAAAAAGAAGATAAAGTCGTTGTTAAAGGCGTTAATGTAAGAAAAAAACACGTTAAAGCTAGAAAACAAGGAGACGAAAGTGGAATTATACCAGTAGAATGTGCTATTCCAGCTTCTAAAGTAAATGTTGTTTGCCCAAAATGTGGAAAAGTAACAAAAGTTGGATATCGTGTAGATAGTGATAAAAAAGTACGTGTTTGTAAGAAATGCGGAGCTGAATTAAAATAATAAAGAGGAAAGGAGGATTCATACAAAATGGAAAAATTAAGAGAACAATATGAAAAAGAAGTAATCCCAGCATTAATGAATAAATTTGGATATAAATCAATTATGCAAGTTCCAAAACTTGACAAAATTGTAATTAATATAGGATTAGGAGATGTAAAAGAAAATCCTAAATCATTAGAAAATGCTATGAATGATTTAATGCAAATTACAGGTCAAAGACCAGTTGTAACAAAAGCAAAAAAATCAATTGCAGCATTCAAATTAAGAGAAGGTGTCAATGTAGGTTGTAAAGTTACATTAAGAGCAGATAAAATGTATGATTTTGCTTACAAACTATTTAATGTAGCACTTCCAAGAGTTAGAGATTTTAGAGGAGTATCAGCAAACTCTTTTGATGGAAGAGGAAATTACGCTATGGGTGTAAAAGAACAATTAATATTCCCTGAAATCGAATATGATAAAGTAGATAAATTAAGAGGTATGGATATAATTTTTGTAACAACAGCTGAAACTGATGAAGAAGCTAAAGAGTTATTAAAATTAATGGGAATGCCTTTCAAAAATTAGTCAAAGGAAAGGAGTAAGACTATGGCTAAGAAATCAATGAAAGTAAAACAAGCAAGACCACAAAAATATAAAACAAGAGAATATAATAGATGCAAAATATGTGGTAGACCACATGCATATATTAGAAAATATGGAATATGTCGTGTATGTTTTAGAGAATTAGCTCATAAGGGAGAAATACCAGGGGTTAAGAAAGCTAGCTGGTAAAAATTGATTGAAAGCAGCAATCTGCACATTTTCGATATTAATTCCAAACCTCGACGTACAAAGAGTACGCCTTCGGCTTGTAATTAATCTCAAAAATGCACATCTTACTACTTTAAATCAATTTTGAAATAATAATAGAGACAGGAGATAACTTTAGCAAGGGTCACCAGTAAATAACAAGGGGAGGGAACATTCCTTAAACCAAGTGGAAGTGACCAAAATGTAAGGTGTGTCCCCTGACAATAAAAAAAGAAAAGGAGGTAAGTAATTAATGAACATTACAGATCCAATAGCAGATATGTTAACAAGAATAAGAAATGCAAATAGTTCTAAACATAAAACAGTGGATATACCAGCTTCAAAAATGAAATTAGGTATTGCTGAAATATTGTTTAAAGAAGGATATATAAAATCTTTTGAAGAAATTAAAGATGATACACAAGGAATCATCAGAATTACTTTAAAATATGATGAAAAAGGAACAAGAGTTATTGATGGTTTAAAAAGAATCAGTAAACCAGGATTAAGAGTATATGCTTCTAAAGAAGAATTACCAAAAGTTTTAAATGGTTTAGGAATTGCCATTATTTCTACATCAAAAGGATTAAAAACAGATAAAGAAGCAAGAGAATTAGGAATTGGTGGAGAAGTATTAGCATATGTTTGGTAATTAATATATATAATAAAGGGGAACAAATATGCAAAAAACAAACTATCTAAGTATTAATGATATAGAACCAATTACAAATACATGGGATAAATTGATGATGATCCTACAAGAAGTTTCGATAGTATTATTTGTAGTTAATGTGATTTTATGTTGTATTGCTATTAAATTAAAAATTAAGAATAAGGGATTATTGCTTGGTTTATCAATAATAATGGTTTTTATTAATATTTGTAGTATGATAATTTATGGTGATTTTTCTTATATGAAAAGTGCAATGATATATATACCCTTTATTGTACAAATAATTATTTTTATAAAATTAGTGATTAAAATTAAAAGAAAAGGAGGAAAATCCAAATGTCAAGAATAGGAAATAAACCAATTACAGTACCATCAGATGTTACAGTAAAAGTTGAAGGACCAAAGGTTACAGTAACAGGACCTAAAGGTACATTAGAAAAAGAATTTGATAAAAATATTTCTATAGAGTTAGATGGAAATGTAATTAAAGTGACAAGAAGTAATGATGAAAAACAAAATAGAAGTTTACATGGTTTGACAAGAACTTTAATTAATAATATGATAATTGGTGTAACAGAAATGTATAGCAAAGAATTACAAATCAATGGTGTAGGATACAGAGTTGTAAAACAAGGAAACAACTTAAATTTAACATTAGGATATTCACACCCAGTTATATTTGAAGCACCAGCAGGAATCACTTTTGATGTTCCAAACCCAAATACAATTATCGTAAAAGGAATTGATAAGGAATTAGTTGGGCAAACAGCAGCAGAAGTTAGAAAACAAAGACCACCAGAAGTATATAGAGGTAAAGGTATTAAATATGCTGATGAGGTTATTAGACGTAAAGAGGGTAAAACCGGAAAATAAATTTTAATCAACTTCAGCATCTTGCACATTTTCAATATTATAATCAGACTTCGACGTACCATCGTACGCCTTCATCCTGATTATTTCATTGAAAATGCACAATATACTAAATTTGATTAAAATTAAAAGCCAAGAATTTAATATAGAAAACTCAATTTCTAAGAAAGGAGTAATTAAAATGGTAAAGAAGACAGATAGAAAAATGGAAAGACAAAGAAGACATATGCGTGTAAGAAGAAAAATATCTGGAACAGCTGAAAGACCAAGATTATGTGTATATAGAAGTAATAGTAACATTTATGCACAAATTATAGATGATGTTGCTGGAATCACATTAGTGGCAGCATCAACATTAGATAAAGAGATAAAAACAAAACATGCAAATAAAGCAGCAGCTAAAGAAGTAGGAACACTAATTGCAAAAAGAGCAGCTGATAAAAAAATCGTAGATGTTGTTTTTGATCGTGGTGGATACATATACCATGGTGTTGTTAAAGAATTAGCTGAAGCTGCAAGAGAAGGCGGACTTAAATTCTAGAGTAAAAAAGGAGGGAAACAAAACCGATGGAAGAAAAGAATGAATTAAAAGAAAAAGTAGTTGCTATCAACAGAGTTGCTAAAGTTGTTAAAGGTGGTAGAACTTTTAGATTTAGTGCAGTTGTAGTTGTTGGTGACGAAAACGGACATGTTGGTGTTGGTAATGGTAAAGCAGCAGAAGTTCCAGATGCTATTAAGAAAGCTATCCAAGAAGCTAAGAAAAACTTAATAGAAGTACCTGTTGTAGAAACATCAGTACCTCATGAATATGTAGGAAAATTTGGTAGTGCAAAAGTTATGTTAAAACCAGCAGCTGTTGGTACTGGAGTTATCGCAGGAGGTAGTGTTAGACCAGTATTAGAGCTTGCAGGATATAAAAATATAAGAACAAAAGTTATTGGAACAAACAATCCAAGAAACGTTGTTTATGCTACATTGGAAGGATTAAAAGCAATGCAAACAGTAGAACAAGTAGCGAAAAAAAGAGGTAAAAAAGTAGAAGATATTATATAAGTAAGGTGTGTCCTAAAAATATAATAATAAAAAGGAGAGCACATTAGCAAAGGTCATAAGTAAATCACAAGGGGAGGGGACATTCCTTAAACCTAAGTGGAAGTGACCTAAAGGTAAGGTGTGTCCCCTGACAAATAAAATAAGGGAGGTGCAAACCGCAATGAAACTAGATGAATTAAAACCAGCTGTAAGTAAAGTAAAAAGAAATAGAGTAGGTCGTGGTATGGCATCAGGAAATGGTAAAACATCAGGTAGAGGACATAAAGGACAAAAAGCAAGATCTGGTGGAGGCGTAAGAAGAGGTTTTGAAGGTGGTCAAACACCATTATATAGAAGATTACCAAAAAGAGGATTTACCAATATCCATGCTAAAACTTACACAGAAGTAACATTAAAAATGCTTAATCAATCTAAAGCAACAGATGTTACAGCTGAAACACTTTTAGAAGAAGGAATCATTGGAAAAATCAATGATGGAATCGTTATATTAGCAACAGGAAAATTAGAGAAAAAATTAAATGTAAAAGCCAAAAGATTTACAGCAAAAGCAAAAGAAGAAATCGAAGCTTTAGGCGGAAAGGCAGAGGTGGTTTAATTGTTTAAAACGTTAAAAAACGCATTAAAGACACCTGATGTAAGAAAAAGACTATTGTATACATTATTACTAATCGTTGTATTTAGATTAGGGTGTTATATAACTGTGCCAGGAGTAGATAGCATCGCTTTAAATGATGCTATGAGTAATACCCAAGGAATTGCAGGATTAATTGATATGATTTCCGGAGGAGCTTTTTCTAGATTTTCTGTTTTTGCAATGTCAATCAGTCCATATATCACTGCTTCAATTGTTATTCAATTGTTAGCAATGATTGTACCTTCATTAGAAAGATTAACTAAAGAAGGTGGAGAAGAAGGAAGAAAGAAAATCAATAGATATACAAAGATTCTAACAATTGTACTTGCTTTAGTAGAGTCAATTGGTATATATTTTGCATATCAATCAAGTGGAATATTTGTTGATAATTCATTCCTAACAGGAGCTTTAGTTGTAGCAGGTTTAGTAACAGGTACATCAATATTGATGTGGCTTGGAGACCAAATTACAAATAAAGGTGTTGGAAACGGAATTTCACTATTAATCTTTATTGGTATTATTTCAGGTTTACCAGGTGGAGTCGTAACACTATGGAACCTTATCGTAACAAATGGAGCATTTAGTACAACAGGATTATTATTAGCAATTGGTATTGTAGTAGGAGCAATTATTTTAGTTGCTGGAGTTGTATTTGTACAACAAGCTGAAAGAAGAATACCAGTACAATATTCAAAAAGAGTTGTTGGAAGAAAAATGGTAGGAGCACAAAATACACATATCCCATTAAAACTTGCTATGGCAGGGGTTATGCCAGTTATCTTTGCTTCATCATTCATGACATTCCCAGCAATGATTATTCAAATATTTGTACCAGATATAGCAAGTCAATCTGGATTTTTAGCAGGACTATATAATTTCTCAATTGCTACATCAACATCAAATGTAGGAATTGGATATTCCATAGCAAATGCATTAGTATATTTATTATTGATTTTAGGATTTACGTATTTTTATACTTATGCTACATTTAATCCAGCAGAAGTATCAAATAATATCAAGAAAAATGGTGGATTTATTCCTGGAATCAGAGCAGGAAAACCAACAACAGAATATTTATCATCTGTTATCTCTAAATTAACATTATTTGGAGGATTGTTCTTAGCAGTTATAGCAATCATACCTATGTTGCTAAGATTTACAAACCTAAATATTGCATTTGGAGGTACATCAATCTTAATTGTTGTAGGTGTTGCTCTAGAAACTGTTCAACAACTAGAATCTTTCTTAGCGATGAGACACTATAAAGGATTCTTAGAAAAATAGAAAAATAGAAGAGGTTGCCAAAATGGTAAATCCCTGCTGGCAACTTTTAAAATGAAAGAAAATGAGAATTTTCTTTCATTTTAAACTAACATTGAACAGAAAAACTGCTTTGCAATTTTTTTGCGTCAACAAATTTTCACGCTTCTTTCGAGAACTTTTAAAAAAATGGTAAATTTCAGAAAAAGAAAAAGTTCTCGAGAAGCTAAATTTGTTATTTAATAATTTTTTCAATATTTATTTATAGAATAAATATTGAAAAGGTTATTGATAACCCTAAAATAATTAAAGTAAAGGAAGTGTTTTTATGATAATCATTATGTTAGGAGCACAAGGAACTGGGAAAGGAACAGTTGCTGGTATGATAGGCAAAGAAATAGGATTACCACAAATTTCAACAGGAGATATCTTTAGAAAAAATATTAGTGAAAAAACACCATTAGGAATAGAGGCAGATAAGTATATTTCTAAAGGGGATTTAGTACCAGATGAAGTAACTGTACCAATGGTAGAAGATAGATTAACATGGGAAGATGCAAAAAATGGAGCAATATTAGATGGATTCCCAAGAACAATTGAGCAAGCAGAAAAATTAGATGAGATATTAAGCAAAAATGGAAATAAAGTAGATTTAGTTGTGAACTTAGTAACACCAAAAGAAGAATTAATTGATAGAATGTTAACAAGAAGAGTATGTACAAACCAAGAATGTAAAACAACATATAATACAAAATTAAATCCACCAAAAGTAGAAGGTATTTGTGATAAATGTGGATCACCATTAAAACAAAGAGCAGATGATTCTGATCCTGAAGCAATTAAGAGAAGATTAGAAATTTATGAAGAAAAAACAAGTCCATTAGTAGAATATTATGATAAAAAAGGTGTATTAAAAACAGAAACTGTAAGTTTAGCAATTAATAGAATGGGAAAAGATGTAGCAGAAGATATTATTAAATTATTAAATAAATAGAATGATATAAAGTTTGATATATGTGCAAACTTAGAACACGATAGGATAAAATCAAAAGTTGATAAGAATATTATCAACTTTTGTGTTCGCTTATATCCTATATAGAAAGAAGGAAGTATCATGGTAACCATAAAATCAAAAAGAGAAATAGAATTTATGAGAGAAGCTTGCAAGGTTGTAGCTTTAACATATAAAGAATTGGAAGAAAAAATAAAACCTGGAATGACCACATGGGAATTAGATCAAATAGCAGAAAAAACAATGAGAAGCTTAGGAGCAATTCCTGCAGAAAAAGGATATGACATAGGAATAAGAGGTGTACCTAAATTTCCAGCATCTATTTGTGTATCAATCAATGATGAAGTCATTCATGGAATTCCTTCAAAACACAAAGTAATCAAAGATGGTGATATTGTCAGTATAGATACAGTTGCATTGAAAAATGGATTTCATGGAGATGCTGCAAGAACATTTATGGTAGGAAATGTTTCTAAAGAAGCAAGAAGATTAGTAGAAGTTACCAAACAAGCCTTTTTTGAGGGAATTCAATATGCAAAACCAGGAAATCGAATTGGTGATGTTTGTCATGCCATTGGAGAATATGTTCATTCACAAGGATATTCAGTAGTAAGAGAATTCCAAGGACATGGAATTGGAAGAGAAATGCATGAAGATCCAGGTATACCAAATTATGGAAAAGCAGGTAGAGGAATTAGACTAGAACCAGGTATGACATTAGCTATAGAACCTATGGTAATTCAAGGAAAGCCAAACATTTTAGAGTTAGATGATGGGTGGACAATTATAACAGAAGATGGAAGTTTAGCGGCTCATTATGAAAATACAATTTTAATTACAGAAAAAGAGCCGGAAATATTGACAATACTTTAATTATGATGTATAATACAGTAGTTATTAGACACAATGGATAATTTTGTGTAAAAATAGCTCTTTAAGGAGGGGAAAGAATTTGTCAAAAGAAGATGTTATAGAAGTTGAAGGAGTAGTTGTTGAAGCACTACCAAATACAACATTTAAAGTAGAATTAGAAAATGGACATCAAATTTTAGCCCATATATCAGGTAAGTTAAGAATGAATTACATTAAGATTTTACCAGGGGATAAGGTAAAAGTAGAACTTTCACCTTATGATTTAAATAGAGGTAGAATCACTTGGAGAGCAAAATAAAATAGATAAAAATTAACCCAAATACATATATAAGTTATTTTAGGAGGTGCAAAAAATGAAAGTAAGACCATCAGTAAAGAAAATATGCGATAAATGTAAAATAATAAAAAGAAAAGGGAAAATTAGAGTAATTTGCGAAAACCCTAAACACAAACAAAGACAAGGATAGTCTTAAAAACATGCTAATAACACAAATTGGATAGCGGCTGTGAAATCAGAAATGATTTACATATCAAATTTGTGTTTATATATATGTCTTAAGAAAATTTAAAGACTAGGGTAAACACTAGTAGCATTTCACCTTTAAATGGTATTAAGACAAAACAATCAAAGATAAAAATAACAAAGAAAAACAAAAATATTTTGGAGGTGCAAAAACATATGGCTCGTATAGCAGGAGTAGATTTACCTAAAGAAAAAAGAGTAGAAATAGGACTAACATATATCTATGGAATAGGTGTATCAAGTTCTAGAAAAATCTTAGAAAAGGCTGGAATCAATCCAGATACTAGAGTAAAAGATTTAACTGATGATGAAGTTAATAGCATCAGAAAAGTTATTGACGAATCATACAAAGTTGAAGGTGATCTAAGAAGAGAAGTAGCATTAAACATCAAAAGATTAACAGAAATCGGATGCTACAGAGGATTAAGACATAGAAGAGGTCTTCCAGTTAGAGGACAAAGAACAAAAACTAATGCTAGAACAAGAAAAGGTCCTAGAAAATTAGTTAGTAAAAGCAAAAAATAAGAAATAAATCATACTTGAAATAAAATATAAGAAGGAAACTTCTATATATGAACAAGGAGGGAAATAGAGAATGGCTAACAAAAATACAACTAGAAAACCAGTTGCCAGAAGAAATAGAAAAAATATAGAAAAAGGTCAAGCACACATTCATTCTAGTTTTAACAATACAATCGTAACAATTACAGATGTACAAGGAAATGCAATTTCATGGGGAAGTGCTGGAGAATTAGGATTTAAAGGTTCTAGAAAAAGCACACCATATGCAGCTGGACAAGTTGCTGAAACAGCAGCAAAAGCAGCTATGGAACATGGATTAAAAACAGTTGAAGTATTTGTTAAAGGACCAGGTGCTGGTAGAGAAGCTGCAATAAGAGCTTTACAAACAGCAGGTTTAGAAATTAGTGCAATCAAAGATGTAACACCAATACCACACAATGGTTGTAGACCACCAAAAAGAAGAAGAGTATAATTCAAAGAAATAAAAAGGAGATAACATAAGTAAGATGTATCCCCTGACATTAGTTAAGAAAGGAGAAATAAAATGGCAAGATATAAAGACGAACAATGTCGTAGATGCCGTAGAGAAGGACAAAAATTGTTCTTAAAAGGTGATAGATGTTATTCAGATAAATGTAGTATTTCAAGAAGAAACTATGCACCAGGACAACATGGACAAAAAAGAGCAAAACTTTCTGAATACGGAACTCAATTAAGAGAAAAACAATTTAGAAAATATTTTGAAATGGCTTCAAACAAAAAAGGTGTAACAGGTGAAAACTTATTACAAATATTAGAAAGTAGATTAGATAATGTTATATATAGATTAGGATTTGGAACATCAAGAG
>CASEIX010000043.1 GCA_949288095.1 uncultured Eubacteriales bacterium | reverse complement strand
AACAATGATAATGCCAAAAGAAGAAAGAATAATCAAAAAAGGTATGCACATACCGATAATAGATGAAGAAACTTTTAATATAGTACAAGATATGATAAAAAGCAGAACTTCTACAAGAGTAAAAAGTTATGATTGGTTATTAAAAGGGCTAGTATGCTGTAAGGAATGTGGCAAAAAATTAAGTTTAGTACCACAAAAACATCCTAATAAAACAACATTTTATTTAAGATGTAACACCTATGCAACAAATACACATTTAGGTTTATGCACACCACATAGCAATAATTTAGAAAAAGTAACAAACTTTGTAATTGAACAAATCAAGAAAAGATGTCAAGAATTTTTAAGTGAAGAAAAATATACTAAAATAGCAAAAACATCAAAAGACAAGATAATCAAAGATAAGTTTAATGTTAAAAATGAAATTCTTATTTTAGAAAAGAAAATTAAAGATATAAACAAGAAAATAGACAAGTTATACGAAGATAAATATAATGGACTATTTGAAGATGAAGATTTTTCAAGACTTTATTCAAGACAAATAGAAAGCAGAAAACAAACAGATGAAAGAATAAAACAGTTAAAAGAATTAGAAGAAAAAGAAGATTCAACAGTAGACATTGATAAACTTGTTAAAAATTTCGTAGATATGAAAGAAATAACAAGAACAATGCTTGTATCTTTAATAGATAAGATAGAAATATCAGAGAATAAAGAAATAACTATATATTATAAATTCAATATTTTAAATATGGGAAAAGAAGATAATAAATTACAAAATGTTGGCTAAATAAAAAAATAGTCATAACGGAATATTAGGACAATCATTGTGTTATTAATTTTGGCAGGGGTAACTATTGCAACATTGACAGGAGAAAATGGTATATTAACAAAAGCAACTGAAGCGAGTAAAAAAACAGGACAAGCCAGTGCAGAAGAACAAGTGCAGTTAGAAGTAACAGCTAGTATTGGAACAGATGGAAAAATTAATATAGAGGACTTAAATGATAATCTAGGAAATATAGAAGGATTAACACATGAGGAAGAGTCAATAGTAGATAATCCAATAGAAAAATTACCAGCAACAGTAGTAGTAGATGGAAATAAGGTCATCATAAGAGAAGATGGAAGTGTAGTTGTATCAGAATGGACACAAACAGGATATGAAATTACAAATGGAGAAATAACGGTAAAAGTAGGGGATTATGTATTAAACTATGATGAAGGAACAGGAAGTACACAAATAGAAACAACAGAAAGTGGAAATACAGAACAACAAACATTAACAACAGAAAATTTAGGATGGAGAATATTAGGAATAGGAGAAAATGGAGGATTAGAGTTAATAAGTGATAATCCAACAACAGCAACAGTAACGCTATCAGGAGAAACGGGATATTTAAATGCAGAAGAAGTGTTAAACACAGCATGTAATGAGTTATATGGAGAAGGACAATATGCAGAAAGTGCAAGAAGTTTGAATGCAGAAGATATAAATAAACTAACTAATTATGCCCCAAAGACATATAGTGGATATGGGGATTTATACAAATATAGATTTTCAACAGAAGCAGGCTATATGCAATCTAGTAAATCAACAGATAACGGACAAATATGGAGTGAGTGGTCAAATATAACAAATACAAGCTGTCAAACATTTAGAATGCCAGGTTCAACAGAGACAATAAGTGCAGATAATTCAAAAGAAAGCCAAGAACTAAAGTACACAGATTATGATTATAGTATATCATCTAAAATGCCAGATAATACTGACATAGCAAACATAATAACAAAAGGAACAGGGAATAGCAATGTAACACAATGGCTAGCTTCTCGCGCGGTTGCCTGCGGCAGCAATTCTGCTGTCTTCGATGTGCGCTATGTGAACTATGGCGGCGTGTACAACTACGCCTTGTATTACTCTTATGGCTCTTCTGGTAGTCCTAGCTGGGCTGTCCGCCCGGTAGTAACTCTAGAGTCTAACATCCAATTAGAAGGAAATTCAGAAGATGCTTGGACAATAAAATAAAGAAATTTTCAAAAAACAACTTCTAGCAGGGGTTATAATATTATATTAATATTCATATTATTTTAAAAATTTAATAAAACACTTGTAAAATCTAAAAAAATGTGTAATAATATTAACATAAAAGAAAAAGACAATAAAAAAGAGGAGTACATTTACGCATATTTATAGAGAATAGAAGCCATTGGCTGGAAGCTTCTTAAATCATGATAAATGGAAGGTAGCTTTTTTGTTGATATTCTGAAATAGTAGTAAGAATATCCGTTTAAGCAACGTTATAAGCTGAAGAGATATATAAATATTTGCATTATAAAGCAATAGATTTTCGGAGAAAACACAAATATATAAGCAAATTATTATATAAGTAAGGTGGTACCGTGAATATCATTCGCCCTTATGTTTTATACATAAGGGCTTTTTTGATACTTTTAGAATTACCACGTGATTGGAGGAAATAAAGTGGGAGATGTAGAAGAAAGTAGACAGAAGAGAACGTTTGTAGAACAATATGAAAAGCATAAATTAAGTCCGTTAGAAGAATTGATTTTTAAACCACTTGAAGAAAATGGTCTTAGAAATTTAACTAGAGAAGAAATTGAAAAATATCTAAGTTTAGATATAAAAGCTTTGAAAAAAACAAAAACGAATATGAAAACAATTATTATTGCGCAAGAAACACAAAGAATTTTAAGTGAAAATAAACAAAAATTATTAAATAAAATAAAAGAAAGGGAGGAAGATGAACATGCAAGAGAAGTATAATCCAAAAGATTTTGAAGAAAAATTGTATCAAGAATGGGAGGAAAAAGGCTATTTTAAACCAAGTATGGATAAGACCAAAGAAAGTTTTTGTATTATGATGCCACCTCCAAATGTAACAGGAAAATTACACATGGGGCACGCTTTAGATGATACAATACAAGACATTTTAATCCGTTTTAAAAGAATGCAAGGATATAATACTTTATGGCTTCCAGGAACAGACCATGCGGCTATTTCAACAGAAATGAAGGTGGTTGAAAAACTAAGAAATGAAGGAAAAACAAAACAAGAATTAGGTAGAGAAAAATTCCTAGAAGAAGCATGGGAATGGACAAGAATTTATGGTGGAACCATTGAAATGCAACAAAAGAAACTAGGTTGTTCTTGTGATTGGGATAGAAAACGTTTTACCATGGATGAAGGATTGTCAGATGCTGTTTTAGAGCAATTTGTTGATTTATATAACAAAGGGTTAATCTATAAAGGAAAAAGAATGATTAACTATTGCCCAAGTTGTAAAACATCTATATCAGATGCAGAAGTAGAATACAAAGAAGAAGCCTCTCATTTATGGCATATTCGTTATCAAATAACAGGTGAAAAAGATAGATATATTATTGTTGCTACAACAAGACCTGAAACCATGTTAGGGGATACAGCAGTTGCCGTTCATCCAGAAGATGAAAGATATAAGGATTTAGTTGGAAAAACATGTATTTTACCAATTATGAATAAAGAAATTCCAATTATTGCAGATGATTTTGTTGATAAAGAATTTGGAACAGGATGTGTTAAAATCACACCAGCTCATGATATGAATGATTATCAAGCAGGATTAAGACATAATTTGGAAATTGTAGAAGTATTTGACGAAGATTATAAAATGGGTGATTTGGTTCCAGAATATAAAGGAATGGATTTATTAGAAGCAAGAAAAGCAATTGTAAAAAAACTAGAAGAAATTGGTGCATTAGTAAAAACAGAGGACTATACCCATAATGTTGCAAAATGTGAGAGATGTAAAACAACGATAGAGCCAAAAATATCTGAGCAATGGTTTGTTTCTATGAAAGAATTAGCAAAAAGAGCAGCAGATTCTGTTAGAAATAATGAAGCTAGATTTATTCCTAAGAAATATGAAAAACAATATTTTAATTGGCTAGATAATATACAAGATTGGTGTATATCAAGACAATTATGGTGGGGACATCAAATACCAGCATATTATTGTGAAGAATGTGGACATATTAATGTTTCAAAAACAGCTCCTGAAAGATGTGAAAAATGTGGAAGTACAAAATTACATCAAGATGAAGATACATTAGATACATGGTTTAGTTCAGCATTATGGCCATTCTCAACTTTAGGTTGGCCAAACATGGAAACAGAAGATTATAAAACATTTTATCCAACAAATGTATTAGTTACAGGATTTGATATTATTACTTTCTGGGTATCTAGAATGATGTCACAAGGATTAGAATTTACTGGTCAAGCACCATTTAAAGACATTTTAATTCATGGAATGGTTCGTGATAGTCAGGGAAGAAAAATGTCTAAGACATTAGGAAATGGTATAGACCCAATTGAAATTATTGATGAATATGGAGCAGATAGTTTACGTTTTGCTGTCATATCAGGAACCACAATGGGAAATGACATTCGATATATGCCAGAAAAATTAGACCAAGCATCAAACTTTGCAAATAAAATATGGAATGCAACAAAATTTATTAGAAATAATGATGTAAAAGATGAAGATATTATAGAATTCCATGAAGAAGTATTTGACAATGAAACAAGTAAATACAAAGAAGAGTTACTACATTTAGAAGATAAATGGATTATCAATAAGTTAGAAACCTTAATTGCAGAAGTAACCAACAATATGGAAAATTATGATTTAGGTGTTGCTTTAGATAAAGTATACAACTTTATTTGGAATGAATTCTGTGACTGGTATATTGAAATGGTAAAACCAAGACTATATAGTGAAGATTACAAAGAAAAAGTAAAAGTTTGCTATGTATTAGATTATGTATTCGGTATTTCAATGAAACTATTACATCCATTTATGCCATTTGTCACAACAGAAATTTATAGAAACTTAGTAAAATATAATGACAAAGAATTAATGGTGTCAAAATGGCCTTACGCAAAAAATGAGAATGTATTTAAAGAGGAAGAAGAATTTGTTGAAAGATTAAAATCTATTATTACAGAAATCAGAAATACAAGAGCAAACATGAATGTACATCCATCTAAAAAAGCAGAATTAATTTTTGTAACTGAAAAATATGAAAGAGAAATAGAGGAAGCAAAAGAATTCTTATTAAAATTAGGATTTGGAAGTAATATAACAATCCAAAAAGATAAAGCAGGAATTAAAGATAATGCTGTTAGCATTGTAGAAGATGGAATTGAATTATATATGCCATTTGAAGGATTAGTGGATATGGAACAAGAAAGAAAAAGATTACAAGAAGAGAAGAAAAGGCTAGAAAGTGAAGTTGCTAGATGTGAAAAAATGTTATCTAATCCAGGATTTATGAATAAAGCACCTCAAAGTAAAATTGATGAGGAAAAAGCAAAATTAGAGAAGTACAAAGATATGTTAGCAAAAGTTGAAGAATCTCTAAAATAGAATTTAAAAAATATCTAAAAAAACAGCACACTCTTTTTAACAGAGAGTGTGCTTTAACAATTATATTTATTGTAAATCATAAAAATTTTGAAAGGTATAACCTTGCTCTTTCAAGTAATGAATAGAATCTTTTAAGATAAGATGTGTTTCATTTACATCAGAAGTATCATGCATTAAAATGACTAGGGTGCCTTTATTTCTTGAAGAATCTTTTAAATTCTTTAATAATTCAGCATTGCTATATTTTTTTTCAGAATCTTTATTTAAAGCATTCCAATCTATGTAGGTATAATCTATTTCAGGAAGTCTTTTCACATATTCTTGTTTTTTAGCTTTATAGTTTGGTGCCATATATCCATTTGGAAATCGAAAAACATGAGAATGGTAATTTTCTATGCCAATGGATTTACTAATTTCTACATCAGTAGAGAGAATTTCATTGATAAAACTATCTGCACTTGTATATAATTTATCATGATTATGAGTATAACTGTGATTAGCAATATAATGTCCTTCGTCATATGCACGTTTAACAAGTTCAGGATGTTCTTTAACATGTTTTCC
Organism: uncultured Eubacteriales bacterium; assembly: GCA_949288095.1. Classification (GTDB taxonomy): domain Bacteria; phylum Bacillota; class Clostridia; order TANB77; family CAG-508; genus CAG-269. The sequence continues at coordinate 24,992 of CASEIX010000043.1, read as the reverse complement.
AATAACAAAAAATGTTGCTTTTACATTTTCTTCAGACAATATATCAAGAATTTTAGGTGTGGATTTTAAGGTAGGACCATCATCAAATGTCAAATAAGCAATTTTCTCTTTTTCATTTACTAGATTAGAAACTTTCTCTTGAAAAGTATCTTCTATCAAAGTATTTGTAGGTAAAGAATAGGTAACAAAAACATTTTTTAATAAAAAGCAAAATAAGGAAAATACAATTATTAAAAGTATAGTTAATAAAATAAAGAAAGGCTTCTTTTTGATAAATATAAATTTCATAATCTTATCAACACCAATGATTTTTATCTTAGTAAATTAAACCAAGTAGAAAATACCTTTGTACTCATAGTGGCAATATCCATTTTATTAACAGCAACTTGAGAAACTAAATTAACAGTTGCGAGAACTTCGCCATCTAGAGAAAAAGAAATTTCACCTACTTTTTGCCCGACAGAAATAGGAGCAGAAATATTTTCATCAATTGTTACAGTTTGTTCAATATTTTTTTCACTACCTTTTGCTAACAAGATACCAGCATCATTTTCTAATATAACAGGAATCGTTACTTGCACACCTTTATCAATACTAACTGTTTGAATCAAGTCTCCAGCTTTCCCAAAACTTTGATAAGAAAAATTATTAAAACCATAATCTAATAACTTTTGAGCTTCTGAAAATCTAACCTTTGTAGAAGGGGCTTTCATAATAACTGCAATTAAAGACAAGTCATCTCGGGTGGCACTGGCAGATAAATTATATAGAGCAAGAGAAGTAGAACCAGTTTTTAGACCAGTAGCACCAGTATAGTTTTTGATTAATCGATTAGTATTAGAAAGTTGTGTTTCGCCATCTCGTAAAGTATCCATCCAAATCGTTGTATAATTCTTAATTTCAGGATATTTGTTTAGTAATTCTCTAGACATAATGGCGATATCATAACTTGAAGTTACATGACCATCTTCATCTAAACCATGGCAATTCTTAAAAGTGGTATCACTCATGCCTAATTCAAAGGCTTTATCATTCATCATCTGAACAAATGCCTCTTCTGAACCAGCAATATATTCAGCCATCGCAACTACACAATCATTAGCAGAATTTACACAAATTGCTTTTAGCATTTCATCAACTGTCAAAGTTTCTGTTGTATCTAACCATATTTGAGAACCACCCATAGAAGCTGCATTTTCACTACAAGGAACAGAATCTGTTAAAGAAATTTTACCAGAATCAAGGGCTTCCATAATGAGAAGAATACTCATAACTTTGGTAACAGAAGCAGGTCTTAGCTGTTCATGAATATTGTGGGCATACAAAATTCTACCAGAAGATTGTTCAATTAAAATGGCAGAGGCAGATTCTAGATTCAAAGAATTATCATCTGTTACCTCACTTGTTGCATTGGTAAGTAAAGAAGGATCCTCTTCTATATTAGAAACATCTGTAGAAGACCAAACATATAAAGAGTCATCTGAAGCATATACAAAAGAAGAGTAAGAAATGAAAATGCAAAGTATAAGAAGGACACTAAAAAAACGTTTAATATTTGTTTTATTCATATATTTGTAAATCATAAAAAACCTCCAAAGTAGCAGATAACTGCTAGAAATATACTTAAAAATATTTTATTTAAATATATGATAGAAAAAATAAAAAAGAACTTATTTTTTCTTCTTCTCTTTTTCTTGACAATAATTTGTAATAAAGATAATATAAAAGAAACAAAGGGGGAATTAACATGCCAACATGGGCTATTCATTTAGCAACAGCAAAAAAAGTAAGCGAAAAGATAAATATAGATAAAAACATATTTACATTTGGAAATATATTACCAGATATACCAAATGAATATGTTGTAAAAGGAATAAAACATCATGTATCACATGCAAGAACACATTTTGAAACAGATATTTTAGTGGTAGAACATATTGAAAAAAGATATGATTTAAGAAATTTTGCAGAAAAATATAAATATAAATTTTCTAATCCATTAATGTTAGGATATTATACACATCTATTAACAGATTATTTTTGGAATGATAAAACATATGGTGAGCGTGGGATTTATGATGAAGAAAAAAATCGAATAGGATTAATTTTAAATGATAGAGAAAGAATTTTATGTAGTAAGGAGAAGGCAAGACAAATAAAAACACAGGATTTTAAAATATTTTCGAAATATATTTATGATCATCATTTAGCGGATAAGCCAGAATATCAAGAAGAGATAGAAGAATACTTAAAAGATATTAATTGGATTGCATTAGAAAAATCAGAAATAGAAAAAACGATAGAATATATAAGTGATAGATATACAGGAAAGGCTCAAGTGTTAGAAGAAGGAGAGAGTATAGAATACAAAATATATAGTGAAAAAGAAATGCTAGAATTGCTTGATACATCTGTTATATTTATCTTAAAAATGATAAAAAAACATGCAGAGTACTTATTAAAAGAATAGAAAAAGAGGATAAGACTATGATTAATATATTATTAGTAGAAGATGATAAAAATATATCTAGTACGGTTTCTTATTATTTGCAATCAGAAGGATTTGCTATTCATACAGCAAAAAGCGTAAAAGAAGGGATTGAAAACATAAAAAACAATAATTATGACTTAATGTTGTTAGATATCAATTTACCAGATGGTACAGGATATGACTTATATAAAAAAATGAAAGTTGTACAAGAGATTCCAACCATATTTTTGACAGCATTAGATGAAGAAAAAGATATTGTAAAAGGATTTGACTTAGGAGCAGATGATTATATCACCAAACCATTTCACGCAGGAGAACTATTATCTAGGATAAAAAATGTATTAAGACATAATGTAAAAAAAGAAAAAGAAGAAACCATAAAAATCAAACATGTAGAAATTAATTATACAACACGGAAAAGTATTAAAAGATAAACAAGAAGTAGAACTAACAGCATTAGAATACAAGATTTTAGTTATGTTATTTGAAAATAGAGGAAAAATCATAACAAGAGAACAAATTTTATCCTATATCTGGGATAATGAAGAAAACTTTGTCAATGATAATACTTTAACAGTATATATCAAAAGAATTCGAGAAAAAATAGAAAAAGACCCGAACAAACCAGAAATCATCAAAACAGTTAGAGGATTAGGATATAAAATGGAACGATAGGGACGTGCCAAATCGTTTCAAAATGAAACAAAATGGACAGACCTTAAAAAAGGAGAAATATGAATACAAAACAAAAAAGAAATTTATTTATCTATATTACTATGTTATTAATCATTATCATATTATTAGCCATATTTGCTATTTATTATATTCAAAAGAATTACAAAGAAAGTCTATATGAATATACAAATCAAGTAATGGCAAAAATTGTAGAAGAATATCCTGAACAAGAAGAGGAGATTGTAAAAAATATATTTTTAGACAATCAGGAAAATCATGAAAATGCAGAAGATATTTTAAGTAAATATGGATTTAGTGCTGAAAATATTGATATACAAAATACGCAGTTTGAAATTATTCAAAAAGTAATTATTCTATTTTCCATTTTCTTTATCATAGCAACTTTAGGTGTCATATGTATATATGCTATATATATCCGAAAACAAAATCAAAAATTAAAAGATTTGGATGCTTATTGTAAGGAAATATTAAAAGGAAATTATATCATAGATTTAAAAGAGCAAGATGAAAGTGATTTTAGCAAATTAAAAAATGATATTTATGATATGACCATTATGTTAAAAGAAAAAAATAGCCTATTAGAAAAGAATAATAAAGATATTGAAAAACTGATAGCAGATATTTCGCATCAATTAAAAACTCCATTGACTTCTTTGAATCTAATCAATGACATTTTATATACAGATTTACCAGAAGAAAAGAAAAAAGAATTTTTAGATAGCAGTCAAAAAGAATTAGAAAAAATTAATTGGTTAATAAAAACAGTTTTAAATATAGCCAAATTAGACTCAAAAACGCTGATTTTAGACAAAAAGAATGAAAATGCATATCATTTATGCTTAGAAGTAAAAAATAACTTTAAAGCTATGTGTGAGATAAATCATGCAGATGTAGAAATTGTATCTAATAAAGAAGAAACGATTAATTGTGATAAAAAATGGACAGTAGAAGCCATGAATAATATTGTAAAAAATGCAATCGAGCATGGAGCAAAAACAGTAACCATAAAACTAGAAGAAAATACCATGTATACGAAAATAAGTATAAGAGATAATGGTGAAGGTATTGACAAAGAAGATTTAGGACATATTTTTGATAGATTTTATAAAGCGAAAAATAGTAAAGAAAGTAGTTTGGGCATTGGACTTGCTTTTTGTAAAAGCATTATTAGAAACCAAGATGGAGATATCCGTGTAAAGAGTTCTAAAAAGGAAGAAGATAGTTGGACAGAATTTACAATAAAATTATATAATTAAATGAATAATAAAAAAAGAATAAATACGAGGAGAAAAATGAAAAAGTATAAAATTATATATATTGTATTAATCTTGATATGTATTGTCATGATAATAACAAAAGGAATCACAATAAGAACAACAATTACTCAAGTTATTGATCCGATTGCTACCAATATGGGTGGTGTAGATGGGGATATGAATATGGCATATATATTTTTAATATGTGCATTTTAACAATTATATTTATTATTAGTATAATGATTACTTTTAATAAAAAAAATACTTTAAAGCTAAAATATTTCATTTTTATATGCTATTTCATATTATTGTTATGGATTCCGATTGGAATAAGATATGGAATCATAGGAAAAGATGATTATATATCATTGATAAATATATATCTATTTTTTAGATAATATAGATATGTATTATTTGTAAAAATAAAATTAGAAATAAAAAAATGGAAAAAATTAAATAAGTCATTTTAGAGTCACTTTTATGTAGTAATATAATACTAACAATAAAAGTGACATTTTTAATACGTTTCTTTCTAGGTCCTAAATACGCATATAATAAAGGTTAAAACGTATAGAAAAATGGTTAGCAAAAAATACAGTCATTTAAACATAAGAAAGGAGATTGTTTATGGAAATATTAAAAGTAGAAAATCTAACGAAAAAATATGGTAAAAAAGATACAGAAGTTGTTGCATTAGATAATGTATCCTTTAGTGTAAACAAAGGAGAATTTGTAGCCATTGTAGGAGCTTCTGGAAGTGGAAAATCTACCTTGCTACATCTAATTGGAGGTGTAGATAAACCAACAAGTGGAAAAGTATACATTAATGGAACAGATATCTATTCTTTAAATAATGACAATTTAGCAATTTTCAGAAGAAGACAAGTGGGACTTATTTATCAATTCTATAACTTAATTCCTATACTAAATGTAAAAGAAAATATCACATTACCATGTGATTTGGATGGGCAAAAGGTAGATGAGAAAAGACTAAATGAATTGTTATATATTTTAGGATTAGAAAAAAGGGTAAATCACTTGCCAAATGAGTTATCAGGGGGACAACAACAAAGGGTTTCTATTGGAAGAGCCATGATAAATAATCCAAGTATTGTGCTAGCAGATGAACCAACTGGAAATTTGGATAGTAAAGCTTCAAGAGAAATTATAGATTTATTAAAAATATCTAATCAGAAATATAATCAAACTTTAATTGTGATTACACATGATGAAAATATTGCTTTGGAGGCAGATAGAATTATTACGATACAAGATGGAAAACTGATTAGTGATAAGAAGATAAAGTAAAGGGGAGAGAATGATGAAAATTTTAAATACATTGACACTCAAAAATTTAAAATTAAATAAAAAAAGAACTATTGTTACCATAATTGGTATTTCTCTTTCTGTTGCTTTAATATGTGCAATAACCACATTTACAGTTAGTATCCAAAAGGCAATGCTAGAAAGAGAAATCAAAACAAATGGAAATTATCATATTCATGTACAAGATGTATCAAAAGAAAATGAAAAATATTTGGAGAATAATGCAAAAATAGAGGAATTACAAATATCTCAAGAGATTGGATATGAATCATTAGAAGAATCTGAAAATGAAAACAAACCTTATGCTTATATTGAAGGATATGATGAGAATCTTCTGCAAAATGGAGGGATTGTTTTAGTAGAAGGAAGATTACCAGAAAATGAAAATGAAATTGTAATACCAGAACATGTTATTCAAAATGGAAAAGTAGAGTGGAATGTTGGTGATACAATAGAACTTGATATCGGTAATCGATACAAAGGAGAATATGTATTAAATCAATTAAATCCATATTATACAGATCAAGATAGATTAGATAGAAAAGAAAGTGGAATTGAGGATGATTTAGAACAAGAAACATTTGTTGCAAGTACCAAAAAAACATATACAATTGTAGGTATTATGGAACGACTAAATAGTGAGAGTTATTCTGCTCCAGGGTATACCATGATAACAAAATTAGACCAAATTGATGATACCAAAAATGTAAATATGTCTATTATATTGAAAAATCCAACAGAAGTATATGAGTTTGAAGACTATTTAAAAAAGGATTTACAGATTGATGAGACAAATATTTCAGAAAACCAAGATTTATTGTATTACATGGGGATCTTCAAAAGTGATAGAATGGAAAGTTTTGTTTTAACCATGATAGCGATAGTGATTGGCATTATTGTTTTGACTTCTGCCTTTGTTATCAAGAATAGTTTTAGTATATCTCTTACAGAAAAAACAAGAGAATTAGGAATGATAGCAAGTGTAGGAGCAACGGCAAAACAAATTAGAAAAAGTATCTTTTTTGAAGGTGCTATATTAGGTCTAATTTCTATACCATTAGGAATTGTAATTGGCATTGTAGCAATAGGAATCGTGTTAGCAATTGTCAATGGGATTATCAATTCAGGAACTACACCACTAATTGATAATTTTGAGTTACAGTTAACCATATCATGGGGAGCAATTATTGTTGCAATCATTGTATCCATTGTTATGATTATCATTTCACTAATTAGACCAAGTTATCGTGCAGGAAAAATATCACCAATTGATGCTATAAGAGAAAGTTCAGATGTAAAAATAAAAAAGAATAGAAAAAGAAAAAATAAAGAATATAAACTAACAAAAAAACTATTTGGAATAGAAGGCGTAATCGCCAGAAAGAATTTTAGAAGAAGTAGAAAAAGATATAGAACAACTATATTTTCCATATTTTTAAGTATTGTCTTGTTTATTTCAATGAATGCTTTTGCAGAAAGTGTATTTGGAGTATCTTCTTTGGAATATCAAGATTCAAGAATTAATTTAACAGTATATAGTAGCAATCAAACAGAAGAAGAAAAAGAAGCCTATTTTAATAAAATTAAAGAATTAGATGGAATCAAAGAATATATGATTTTAAAAAATGCATATGTACATATGGATAATCCTGATATATATACAGAGGAAGCGTTAGAATATTATTCAGAAGAAGTGAATACCATACTTATTATTTATTCACTTGGTGATGAAGCTTATAGAAATTATGTAGCAGAATTAGGATTAAATTATGATGAAGTAAAAGATGAAGCAATTCTTTCTGATACAAGAATATTATATGAATATGAAGAGGGAAGAGATGGTGTCAAACGAGTAGAAACAAATCTAACGAATTTAAATGCAGGAGATACATTAGAATATTATAAGATGCAAGATGAAGAAGAAAATTTAACAGAAAAAGGAAGTATTAAAATTGCTAAAAGAGCAGATAAATATCCATTAGGATTATCTTTTCAACAAGACACACATCCTGTTATTATTATCTCAGATGAAATGATGGAAAACTTTGAACATGATTTGGTTTCTATGCCTATTAATGCAGAAGACCCATATAAATTACAAGAAGAAATTGTAGAAATTGATAAAACTAATCAAAGTAATATTTATAATGCAGAAGAGGATGTAAGAGCAGCAAGAAATATGAATCTAATTGTATCAATATTTGTATATGGATTTATAGCTGTGATTAGCATTATTGGTGTAACGAACATATTTAATACCATAACTACCAATATGGCGCTTAGAAATAGAGAATTTGCGATATTAAAATCTATAGGAATGACCAATAAAGAATTTAAAAGGATGATTCATTATGAAAGCTTTATTTATGGATTAAAAGCACTTATATTTGGATTGCCAGCAGGAATTGCATTATCTTATCTAATCTATACAGTTACAGCAGATGTCTATACAACAAGTTATGAACTTCCTATCATACCAATTTTGATTTCTATTATATTTGTATTTGCCATTATCTTTATGACGATGCGATATGCTGTTAAGAAAACTAAAAATCAGAATATTATTGAAACCATTAGAAAAGAAAATATTTAAAAGTTGCCAAAGGGGACGTGCCTCTTTGGCAACTTTTAAAAAATACATGTCAAATAAATGATTTTTATTGAAGAAAAAATCGTTTTATGATAGGATTATATTAATGAAATGAAAAGTTAAAGAGGGGAAATATGAGTACAAAAGAAATTGTGAAAAATAAAGAAAATCTAGAAGAAAAACAATTAATAAAAAGTGAAGTAGAAGATTATGCGAAATTTGACATATTAAGATATGCACAAGTTTGGGAAGATGCAGATATCTTACTACAAGCATTAGATATACATGAGGATGATAACATATTGTCTATTGCATCAGCAGGAGAAAATGCAATTAGTATGTTAGTTAAAAATCCGAATAAAGTTTTTGCAATTGATTTAAGTGAAAATCAGATTGCTTGTACAGAATTAAAAATTGCAGGATATAAGTATTTAGATTATCAAGAATGTATGGAATTTATTGGTGTTTTCAATTGTAATAATAGAATCAAAATCTATCAAAAAATTGTAGATAAGCTATCTAAAGGTACAAGAACATATTTAGAAAGCAATTTAGAAATGGTAGAAAAAGGAATTATCCATATGGGAAAATTCGAAAAATATTTTCATCTATTTGGTAAAAAAATCTTACCATTTATTCATAAAAAATCAGTAAGAGAAGAATTATTACAAAAGAAAACAAGAGAAGAGAGAATTCAATTCTATGATCAAAAATGGAATAATATGAGATGGCAAATGCTTTTTAGGCTATTTTTTTCTAAAACTGTTATGGGGAAATTGGGAAGAGATAAAGCCTTTTTTCGCTATGTCAATGTAAATGTGGCTGAGCATATTTTAGAAAGAACAAAATATGCCATCACAGAATTAGATACATCAGAAAATTCCTATTTACAGTATATTATTCATGGAAAATATAATGAAACTGCCTTACCAGTAGCATATAGAAAAGAAAATTTTGAAATGATTAAGAAAAATATAGATAAAATTTACTTGTTAAAGGATTCTGTTGAAGATTTTATCCAAAAAGAAGAGATAGATTATATTAGTAAATACAATTTAAGCGATATCTTTGAATATATGAGTGATGAGCAAATGTGTAAAATCTTTGAAAAGATATTTACCAAATCACCATCTGGAACAAGAATTGTCTATTGGAATATGTTAGCAGATAAAAGGGCATCAAAATATTTTGATAATTTAGTATATAAAGAAAAAGAAGCAGAAGAATTATTTAAGCAAGATAAAGCCTTTTTCTATAGTAAATTTATTATAGAGGAGGTTATATAAATGAATATAGAATGGTTAAGTATTGGATTTGTTTTATGTATGCTTTTGATAGCCATGTGTATGATAAAGATAATCGAAAAAAAGACTAAAATACATGCAGAATTGAAACGAAAATTATTACATATAACAATGGGATTGATTATGCTAACTTTTCCTTATGTATTTCATAATGTACTTTCTGTAGGAATATTAGCAGTTATTGCATTAGCAATATTAGTTTTGTTAAAGCATACAAAATTAAAAGAAGGATTAGGAACAGTATTATATAGTGTTGATAGAGAATCTTTAGGGGAAATCTTTTTTGTCATATCTGTATTTTTAATTTTCTATTTATCAAAAGGAGATAAAGTTTTATACAGTATTCCCATATTAATTTTAACCTTTGCAGACAGTGCAGCAGCATTAATTGGAAAAAATTATGGAAGGAAAAATTTAGCAGAGCTGAATGAAGATGCTAAAAGTATTGAAGGAAGCTTTATCTTTTTTATGGTAGCTTTTGTAGCAACATTGGTACCATTATTACTATTTACAGATGTGGGGAGAGAAGAAACATTAATTATTGCTACTATTGTAGGATTTAATGTAGCTTTAGTTGAGATGATTTCCCATAGTGGAAATGATAATCTATTGATTCCGTTAACAACATATGCATTTTTGACAACACATATGGGCTTAGGTGTAGAACAATTAAGAATCAATTTGATTATATTAGGTGTGATATTTATACTAGTAACGATTGCTAACAGAGTAAAGACATGGAGTAAATTGGCATTAGTCGAAACACTGGTAGTAGGCTATCTAACAATTACATTATATGGAATATATGCCATTATACCACCATTGATTTTGTTTTTAACGGTTATGAGATTTCCAAAAGTGACAGAAAAGGAACAACATAATCTATATGATGCTAGGATTATTGAAACCAATGTGATTTTAGGAATAGCTATTTGCGGAATTGTAGCAATTACTGGTTGGAAAGCAGAATTTTTTATGATATATAGTTTAGTATATAGCATGCATTTAGCTATTAATACATTTGTAAGATTAAAATATTATTTTAATTTATCAGAAATAGATAGTATGATCCTGTCTTTTGCTAAAGGATTATGTTTTATCTTTTTACCAAGTTTAGTCATTCAAAATCTGGTATTTCATAAATTGCCTAGTTTACCAATGATTGTCCTTATGGTTATATGCTTATTAGCTAGTTGTTTTATGATATATATACAAAAGAGAAAGGTAGAAGAAGAAGAAATTTCAATAAAAAATGGATATATGCATACAGAAATTGTGTTAGTATTAACAGCTATCATTTGTTTTATTACATTATAGAAAGCCACATTTTCTAAAATGCAATAAATTAAAACTTTGTAGGAGGAAATGATTTTCATCTGATAATCTATATTTTGCATATTTTACTAAAATATTAAAAAACAGATGTAAATCATGAAAAAAGAAGATGAATTTTGAAATTGTAGAGAATCAAGAAAATATAAAAGTAACAATTTTAGAAAATGGAGAAGAAAAAGCAAAAGCTACTTGCTATTTTCAAAATACACCAATCGTAAATGACGAAAAAATGGGAACAATTGGAGAAATGGAAATCTCAGACAAACAATATGGAAAATTTTTATTAGAAAAATGTGAAGAAATTTTAAAAGGAAAAGGATTGTATTATATAGTTGCACCGATGAATGAAAATACATGGGGAAAATATAGAACAATGAAACAGTCAAATGGAGAACCTCTATTTTTATTAGAGAATGTCAATCCAATGAGTGATAATGAATTATTATTAAAAGCAGGTTATCAAGAGATATATACATATACTTCAACCAAAGGAAAGTTGGAAAATGCTTACCAATCTCAAAGTATAGAAATGATGAGGGAAAAAATACAAGAAGAGGGTATTACCATTAGAAAATTTAATAAAGAAAAGTATATGGAGGATTTAAAGAAAATATATCATATTTCATTAAAAAGCTTTGGGAGAAATCCACTATATACACCAATTGATGAAGAACCTTTTTTAAAACAATATATACCTTATGTTCATTTAGCTGATGAAGATATTATTTTATTGGCAGAAAAAGATGGAAAAGAAATTGGCTTTATATTCTGTATACCAGATTTTGAAGAAATAAAAAGAGGAGAAAAGATAAGTACGATTATTGTGAAAACTGTCGCAGTGATACCGGAATTTCAAAATCTTGCCATTGGAAATGTACTAATGAGTGATATTGCTAAAATTGCTAAACAAAAAGGATTTAAAAATTGGATATGTGCTTTTATGTATGCCAATAACACTTCACAAAAAATGGCAAAACGAAATCAAACAGAAGTGATAAGAGAATATGCCTTGTATGGAAAGAAAATTTAAATTTTTTCCAACTTAAAAATCCAACGGGGAAAAGGGGATGAAATACACAAGATGAGGAATTTAGCCTATCAACTAATCAAAAATTATGAAAAAATGCCAGACAAAATATGTTTAGTCGAAAAAAATACACAAGTTACTTATGTAGAGCTATATAACCTAGTAGCAAATTTTAAAGACAATTTAAAAAATAAGGGAATCAAAAAAGGAGATAAAGTGTTAGTGCTAGTGCCTATGTCAATCAATTTATATGTAACTTTACTTTCTATTTGGTCACTAGGAGCGATTCCTTGTTTTATGGATGCAGGATTTATTAAAAATGGATTAAAGAAAAATGAATTTGATGATATTAATAGTATTGTTGGAACGACGAAATATATTTTATATAGCCAAGTGAATGAAAATTTAAAAAAATTAAAAATAAAGATAGATGTCAAACAAATTAAAAAAACACCGTTTAGTAGAAAGTTAGTAGTAGAAGAAGTAGAAAAAGATTTTCCGGGTATTTTAACATATACAAGTGGAACAACAGGTGTTCCCAAGATAGCGGCAAGGACACATGAATTTTTAGAAAATCAAGGAAATATATTAAAACAAATTGCGGATTATGAAGAAAAAGATAGGGAGCTTTCCACTATTCCTATATTTACATTATCTAATATTTATGTAGGAATTACAACTATCATAGCAAATGGAAATTTCACCAATTTAGGAAAATCAAATCCTAGAAAGTTAGTAAAACAAATAAGAGATAAAAGCATTAATAGAATCATGGCTTCACCTGGATTATTACAAGTCATTGTAAATTATTGTATTGATAAGGATATAAAATTAGAAGGCGTGAAAAAAATTTATACAGGTGGAGGAGCTGTATTTTTAGATTTAATCAAAAAATTACAACAGGTTTTTGAAAATGCAACCATACGTACAATATATGGATCAACAGAAGCAGAACCAATTGCTATATTACATATAGAGGATATGACAAAACAAGACATAAAAGACACAGAAAATGGAAAAGGTATTTTAGCAGGAGAGATTGTTGGTGTGACGGAATGTAACATCATAAAACCACAAAAAGAACCAATTGGAACTATCACAAAGGATAAATTTTTAAATTTACAAACAAATGAAGTAGGAGAGATTGTGGTAACAGGAACGAATGTGCTAAAAGGATATGTTGGTGGCATAGGTGATAAAGAAAACAAATTTACAGTACAAGATACTATATATCACAGAACAGGGGATATGGGGCAAATTGATGAAAAAGGAAGGTTATGGTTAAGAGGAAGAGTAAAAGAACCATATTTTCATATTGAAGCAGCTTTACATGCAAAATTTGCAATTGGAAAGACAGCAGTCTTTGAAAATGATTCAAAATTGATTTTGGTATTGGAAAATCATGAAAAAACATCAATAGAAGAAATTAAAAAAGCCATTCCTTTTGAAAAAATTGATGAAATTAAATATGTTTCGAAGATACCAGTAGATAAAAGACATAGTACAAAGGTAGATTATAATGAATTAAGAAAAATATTAAATAAATAAAGGGGTAAAATATGAATCAAATAAAAAAATGGTATACATACCAAAAAGAGAGATTTCCAGTACTTGTATATGGACTATATGTGTTTTGTATTGTATTTACTACTTTTTGTTTCTTTAATTATTATGGAGAAATGTATTATTATGAATGGATGAACAATTTTAGTGATGTTGCATATACGGATTTGATGCGGAAGACCACCAGAATATCAAATACAATGGATAAAATTAATTCCCATGTTTATTGTAACATTTTTGCAATTTCTAATGGTAAGAATTGTAGATGAGTTTAAGGATTATGAAGAAGATTGTAAATATAGACCTTATAGACCAGTACCAAGAGGTCTGATAAAATTAAAAGAATTAAAAATATTATTTATTATCTGTATAACCCTTCAACTAATTTTAACAATTACATGTTCACAAAATGGAATTTTATATTTAATCATATTGTGGGTGTTTTTTGCACTTATGAGTAAAGGATTTTTTATAAAAAAGATATTAGATAAACATTTATTACTAGAAGTCACCTTAGATGAACTGATACTTCCCATAATGATTCTATATTTAGCAAATTTTATCCCACAAATTTATCTTAATTATAATTCATCAGCAGATTTTGCCATAACAAATTCTATTATATTTGTAGACCCAAATGTTTGGAAAATATTAGTGTTGGCATATATCATATCTTGGATAGTAGAAGTTGCCAGAAAGATTAGGTGTAAAGAAGATGAAGAAGAGGGAGTTAAAACCTATACAGCTATTTTAGGTATTGGTAAAGCGATGGGACTAATATTTGTATTGGAAACCTTGTTAATGATTGTACAAGGTACAATCCTAGGACAGAAAAATTATATCTGGATACTTGCTTTATACATATTAGCCAATATTTCCAATATTTTATTTGCCAAAAAGAAAACAAAAAAGATGGCAAAATTAGCAGAACTTTCAGCAAATATTTATATAGCCATTGTATATTGTAGTTTAGTAATATTAATTTTATAGGAGAACAGATGATGAAATATGTATTAGAACAAAATAGTAAGCAATATGAATTCATGGGAGGAAAAGCAACTGCTTTGGCAAAAATAGGACAGGCAATTGATAATATTCCAAAGTGGTTTGTTGTATCTTATGAAGGATTTGATAAAAAAGAAAAAAACTTAAAAGAAGAAGCGGTAAAAGAAGTAGAAGAATCATTAAAAATGTTTCCAGATGATACGTATTTTGCCATTCGTTCATCAGCAGGAAATGAAGATTCCAAAGAAACATCTTTTGCAGGACAATTCGATACTTTTTTATATATTCCCAAAGAAGAGGTTATCAAAAAAATAAAAGAAGTATATTTATCTGCTTTTTCAGAAAGAATTGAAACATATCGAAAAGAAAATCATATAGAAGAGGTAATGATTCCATCCGTTATCGTACAAAAAATGGTAAAATCAGAAAAAGCAGGTGTGGCATTTGGAGCAAATCCAATTACTTCTAATATAAAAGAAATTGTGATTAATGCTGTATATGGATTAGGAAGTAGTTTAGTAGATGGTGTGGCAACAGCAGATACCTATACCATTTTAAATAGGAAAATCACAAAAACGATAGCTAAAAAAGATTACTGTCATATTTTTGTAAATGGTGAAATTAAGCAAGAAACAGTAGATGAAAAAGAAAAGAATAAAGCAGTTTTAACAGACAATCAGATATTAGAAATTAAAGAACTAGTAGAAAAAGCAAATACATTTTTTGGAAGATTTCAAGATATTGAATGGGCTTATGAAGATGGGAAATTATACCTATTGCAATCTAGACCAATTACAACATTAGGAATAGTAAACAATAAAGAAGAAAAGCTAAATGTTTTTGACAATAGTAATATTGTAGAAAGTTATGGAGGAATTACAACACCCTTAACATTTTCTTTTATTAGAACTGTCTATGAAAATGTATATTTAGAATTGTGTAAAATATTTCATGTAAAAGCAGAAAAAATAGAAATGAATGCACAGATGTTTAAAAACATGTTAGCTTTAATAGACGGCCGTGTGTATTACAATCTATATGGTTGGTATGGATTACTTTCTATGTTTCCTGGACTGGGAAAAAACAAAAAATTCATGGAGCAAATGATGGGAGTAAAAGAATCTTTGCCAGATGATTTATTTCCAGTACCACAAGCTACATTTTCTGATAAAATTGGATTGATTTCAACTGGATATGGATTATTAAAAGGATTTATGAAGATAAGAAAAATGACAGATAAATTCTATGTAAGATTGAACGAAGCATTAGAGGATAAAGATATCCAGCATATGGATTTATATGAACTACATGATTATTACTATGAATTGGAAGGAAAATTGTTACATAAATGGGATGCACCATTAGTTAATGACTTTTTGGCGATGATTTTTTATGGACAATTAAAACAAGAATGTGAAAAATTATTTAAAGAAGATGGAAACTTGATACATAATGATTTATTATGTGATGAAGGGAATATCATTAGTGCAGAGCCAGCAAAAAGAATTCGAGAAATGGCAGAGATAGCAAAAGATGATGAAGAACTTTTAAAGCTATTAGAAAATGAGGATATGCTATATATCCAAAAAGAACTTCCTAAATATCCAGAATTTTATAAAAAAATACAAGCATATTTAGATAAATTTTCAGATAGATGTTTGCAAGAGTTAAAATTAGAAACCTTAACACTAAAAGACAATCCTATTAGCTTATACCATTCAATATTGACATTTGCAAGAAGAATGCAAAAAACAAAAGTAAATGCATTAGATTCTGTAGAAGCTAGAAAACAGGCAGAAAGAAAAGTAAAACAAGCCTTAAAATTTAAACCATTGGAAAAAGCAAAATTCAACTTCTTATTAAAACAAGCAAGATATACAGTAAAAAATAGAGAAAATCTTAGATTTGAAAGGACAAGACTTTTTGGAAGAGTACGAGAAATCTTTTTAAGAATGGGATATATATTAACTTCTTTAAATGTTATAGAAGAAAAAAGAGACATATTTTATTTAGAAGTAGATGAAATTTTATACTATATTGATGGCAAATCAACAACCAACAATTTAAAAGATTTAATTGCTATACGAAAGAAAGAATATGAAACATATAAAGAAAATAACCCAGATGAAAGATTTTATACTTATGGAGCTGTCAATATTGGAAATAACTTTAAAAAGGAAATAGAAATTCATACAAACAAAACAGATAAAAACGAAAATGAAGATGAAACAAATAGGGAAGAAGTAGATAAAAATAAACAACATAAAAACCAAGTACCTGTGAATAAATCAGAAGAAAAACAATTAAAAGGAATTCGGAGCATCACCAGGAAAGGTTACTGGAAGAGTAAAAGTGATAGATAATCCGGCAAATGCAAAATTAGAACAAGGAGAAATCTTAATTGCTGAATATACAGATCCGGGTTGGATTATGCTATTTCCAGCTGCTAGTGGAATTTTAGTAGAAAGAGGAAGTTTATTATCCCACTCAGCAATTGTTTCAAGAGAACTTGGTATACCTGCAGTAGTTGGCATTACAGGATTGCTAGACAATATAAAAACTGGCGATATGGTTGAATTAGATGGAACAACAGGTGTTGTAAGAAAAATATCAAATTAGGGATGCTTCTGTTGGAACATTTTTCAGAATAAAAATAGTAAAAAAGGGGAAAAGATATGATAATATTTGTAGCAATCATAGCAATCATAGGAATAGCAATATTTTTAATCTATAATCATAACAAAGGAGAAAAAGATATTAAAGAGCAAGAAGAAAATGTAAAAAAGGGTAGTTGGAGAAAAATTCTTATTATCATCAACATATGTATCATTTGCTTCTTAAAATTTATCTTTCCAGGAAGTGCAAAATATTCTGCTCCTACCATATGGTTTTTTATATCCTTATTGATAAATATCATTGTTATAGTTTTGATATTTAATAAAAAATTATTGACAAAGAAAAAAATATTAAATTGCATTATCATTATATATTTTTTACTTATGATAGGGCTTCCTGTTTATAAGTTTGACAGTCATGAGCATGTTTTTGATAATTCAAGAACACATACTGAAAATACTTCCATAGGAGAATTTACATTTTCTTATGAAGAAATTGTTGAATATACAAATTATTATAATTGTTATGGATTTAGAATATATAGACAAACAAAATAGAAAAATGAGGACATACCAAAAAACAAAAACATTTAATTTGGTGTGTCCTTATAATGTTGTGTACATAAATATATATAAGTATAAGAAAAAATGTCCCAAACAGAAACGTCCCCAAAAGGACATTATGGTTCTTCAATCAGATCTTGCCAATACTTTTTAGGCATAAATTGCATTTGGCATCTAGCATTTTTTCTTTCTTGTATGGCAATGGTTTTGAAAAATAGTTTCCAAAGTTCTTGATATTTTTGTTCTTCTTCAGTAATATCAGGAATTGTTAAATTACTGCTATCAATAATTTTGTATTCTGGTGTATTGTATAAAAAGCAAATATTTCTATTTTTATCATGTATGATAAAATTTTGGGTAGGTAGTCTTTTAATAAAGTGATGTCCTAAAGGTTCTATGATATGATTATCTGGATGAATAGAGGCATAATATACATTTTCTCCAATTTCCATAAAGCGAAGAAGACCTTTTAACTTATGACATTCTGATAAAGCCCTTTTTCTCATATTGATAACAGAAAAGACATAAGAAATCGTGAGCATGGTGTTAATTTTAGGTCCGATGTCAAATCCATCACATAAATATTTTAAAATTTTCATTTCTTTCTCTTTTCCATCTGATAAAAAGGCATAAAAACTGTTGTATAAAGCTTCATAGCAAATATTTTTGTTAATTCCTTCAAAAACACGTTTTGCTTTTTCATAATTGGTATCTATATATTGTGTCTTATCTAAAAAGTTTGGTGCATATTCCTCTTCTGAAACAATTTTTTGTGGTAATGTTTTATGAGAATAGCTATCAAAAACAATGGTTAATAATCCATCAAACGTACCATCATATAAATAAGTCGTATTTACAAGCTTCCAGTTAGACATTTTATTTTATCCTCCTTTGTAGGTAACAATGTATCAAACATAGATAATTGTTCGTATTTCTTTTGTGGAATAGTGTTTCTCTCAGTATATAGTAAATTGGTTTCGATAAAATTTTTGTTAAATTTGTTGACTTCATAAAAATATTTTCCTTTGCAAGTTATAAAATATTGCGCTCTTTTTAAGACAACACCTAATTTTTTTAGACCTTCAAAATCCAATAAAAATTCTCTTCTAGCAGTAATAATTTTTTTTGCACTAATCACACCAATACCAGGAATCCTAAGTAAAGTGTAATAATTGGCCGTGTTGATTTCTATTGGGAATTTATCTAAATTTCTTAAAGCCCAATCACATTTTGGGTCTAATAAAGTATTAAAATTGGGATGTTCTTCATTTAATAATTCATCTGCTTGAAATCCATAAAATCGAAGTAACCAATCTGCTTGATAAAGTCTATTTTCCCTTAAAAGGGGAGGCTTTTCTAAAGTAGGTAAGTTTTTATCATAATTAATAGAAACATAAGCAGAATAGTAGACTCTTTTTAGTTTTAAGGATTTATACATTCCTTCAGAAAGTTTTAATATTTTTAAATCTGTTTCTGGTGTAGCGCCAACCATTAATTGTGTCGTTTGACCTGCTGGAACAAATTTCTTTTTATATTTTGATTTATCCATTTTATTTAATTTTAATGTATTGGAAATATAGGTCATTGGTTTTAAAATTCCGTCTTTTTCTTTTTGTGGTGCTAATAATTTCAAGCTATCATTTGAAGGAAGTTCGATATTAATACTCATTCTATCTACTAAAACACCCAATTTATCAATTAATTCCTGACTACAACTAGGAATGGTTTTACAGTGAATATATCCATTAAAATGATATTCATTTCTTAGAATAGAAGCTGTTTCAATTAATCTTTCCATGGTATAATCAGGAGATTTGATAACCGCTGAACTTAAGAATAGTCCTTCTATGTAATTTCGTTTATA
Source organism: uncultured Eubacteriales bacterium (assembly GCA_949288095.1). Lineage (GTDB taxonomy): Bacteria > Bacillota > Clostridia > TANB77 > CAG-508 > CAG-269. The sequence goes on along the minus strand of CASEIX010000043.1, from coordinate 5,356 downwards.
GAAATGAATGGTTAAATCTGCAACTTCACGAGGCGTAAAGGTAGCTCTAGATACAGAATTGGAAGAACGGTTAATACAATATTTACAATCATACATACAGGCATTTGTAAATAAAATTTTTAAAAGAGAAATACATCTACCATCTGCACCCCAACTATGACAAATACCAGAAACATGACCATTTCCGATTCCATTGTTTGTATTCTTTCGATTACTACCGCTAGAACTACAAGATGCATCATATTTAGCAGAATCAGCAAGTATTTTTAATTTATCAAAAATATCCATAGCATACCTCCAAACATATGTACGATTATATCGTTTTAAAAATAAAAATGCAATACTTTTAAAAACAAATTTTCGCTTTTAAGCAAATTTTTTATTATAATTTAAAAAAGTCAAAATTAGTATTGAAAATTTTAAAAGGAAACTATATAATACTAAGCGATATATACAAAAGTAAATAAGAAAAGGAAGGTTACAAAAATGATACAAATAGAAAATAAATATGGAAACAATTATGGAAATATATATGGAGAAATTAGAACATCGATTCCAAAAATAAAAGTCATTGGAATTGGTGGCGGAGGAAATAATGCCGTTAGACAAATGGTAGAAGATAAAGTAAAAGATGTAGAGTTTTACTTTATTAATACCGAACTTGCCATGTTAAATAAAACAAAAATGGAAAATGTATTACAAATCGGAAAAGAAACGACAAAAGGATTAGGTGCAGGAGCTAATCCTGATATGGGAGAAAAAGCAGCAATAGAAAGTAGAGAAGATATTAAACAATTATTAACAGGAACACAATTATTATTCCTAACAGCAGGAATGGGAGGAGGAACTGGAACAGGAGCAATCCCAGTAGTTGCAGAAATTGCACAAGAAATGGGAATTCAAACTATTGCAATTGTCACAAAACCATTTCTTTTTGAAGGAAGATTGAGATCAAGTAGAGCAGATGCAGGAATTGAAAAATTAAAACAACATGTTAATAGTTTAATACTAATTTCAAATGACAAATTATTAAAACTAGCGGGAAGTCAAAAGATGAGTGTCATTAATGCATTTAAAATGGCTGATAATGTATTAGAACAAGGAATTAAAAGTATCACAGATTTAATTACATCAGTAGGAGACATTAATGTAGATTTTGCAGATATCACTACTATGTTGACATATAAAGGAATGGCATATATGGGAATTGGAGAAGCCAAAGGAGAAGGCAGAATGACAGATGCTGTTAATCAAGCTATTGATAATGCCCTTACAGAAAATAAAATTAATAATGCAAAAGGTGTTATCTTTAATGTTCGAGGAAACTCTGAATTGGCATTAAGTGAAATTAATGATGGTATTGGAAAGATTAATGATTTAATTAGTGAAGATGCTAATGTGGTATTTGGAACGATTACAGATGAATCTTTAGATGATAAAATTGTGGTTACAGTTATTGCAACTGGTGTAGAGTAGAGTTGAAATTTTATGTAAAATATAGTATAATAAGAAGGCTTTTTAGCAAATGCTAATTGTGGCAAACCTCGTGTTTGCTTAAGAAACCCGTTGACAATGAAGAGAAAAAATTTTGGAGGTATGTATGAATAATTTATTAAATGAGGTCAATGAAACATTGCGGGAGTTGAAGAAAGAACAACTTATGTTTCAAGATAAAAAAGTCTTGATTGAGTTGAGAGGACTTATTGAAGAGATTCTTCAACAAAAGAGTCTTGAAAATAGGTCAAAACAACTAATGAAACAGCTTCTTGAACGAAGAACCGTATTGCTACGAGGGAAGGAAGAAAGCGTGAATGAACTAATTTCTCGTGCAGCAATTCCAGCACAATGGATTCTCGAGGAGGACCATCAGGAAATAAAAAAGTGGCAGGAACTTAGTGCCACTGTTCAAAAATTATTGTATTGATGGCAATGTGTTCAGGCAGAGACTTTTTGGAGTTTCTGCCTGAATGCTTTTTTGAAAATAATCTTTATTACCCCAAATTTTTAATTTTTATATAAATATGTTTTTTATCAAATAACACCATAAAAATCAAATAGAATAAGATAAATAAAGCAATTTGAATAATCGTATTTAAGGTAAAGTTTGAAAAAGTGATAGGTAATACTTTAATTAGTAAGTAAGATACTAAACAAGCAAGAATAGGTCGTATAACAAATTTTTTAAAATTCACAGAATAATTGATTTTTTTCTTTAATTGAATGCTACTAATCGTAAAATTTAAAAGTTCACTCACAAAAATACTCAAAATGTATCCATACATTCCCATAATCGGAACAATAAAAAAGATAATAGATATCGTAACTAATAAATCAATAATGTTACAAATCATGACACTTACTTGTTCATTAATGCCTTTTAACATATTGTCAATAATATTATCAATATACATAAAAAAGATAAGAGGTGCTAATATTTTTATCCATTTTCCTGCTTCAATAGATTGATATACCATAAGGCTAATCTCATTAGCAAATATAATAAAAACACCTGTTACACAAATAGAAAAAATAAAGGTAACTTTAAAAATGGTATCACAAACCGTTTTTAACCTGTTATAATTCCCACCAGCCAACAATCTAAAAAATTCTGGAACCAATAATCCACTAAAGGAGCTAATAAGAACATTCGCAAACATAATCACAGGCATAACCATTCCGACTAATTAAACCATAATTAGAAACAGCTAAAGAATAAGAAATACCTGATAATTCTAATCGAATGGGAATCAAAAATTGTTTTAAAGAAGAAAGTCCAGAACGAATACAAGAGGTTACACTAATAGGAAAAGCAATTGTAATAATTTTTTTCTTCATTTGTACTGGTAAACTTCTTTTAGATATGTATTTTCTTCTATCGATTAGATAAAAGATAATATTTAAACTAAAGGAGAATACTTCAGAGATGACATCAGCTAAAATAAGAAAAATACAAATGGATTCTACATCTTTTGAAGGATTGAAATATAGTAAACATATAGTGGCGATAATCTTTACAGTGGTTTCTAAGATTTGTGAAATCGCACTTTTATATGGCTTTTCTACAGAAGAAAAATACCCACCAATCACAGAAGAAACTGAAATGAGAGGTAAGCCAAGTGAAATCAACAAAAGAGGAACTTTTGATACTATATTTTTTAACCAAGTAGCAGAAATAATAGGGGCAAATAGGACAACAAGAATAGAAGAAAAGACTCCTAATAAGATAGCAAAAATGATAGAGTTTTTTACAGCTTTTATACCATTAATATAATTTCCTTTTGCAAATTCTTCAGAAACAATACAAGTACAAGCAATACCGATTCCAGAAGTGGCAACTGTGATTGCAAAATTATAAACAGACATAATTAAGCTAAAGATACCAATTGCTTCAGAACCTACTTTATTTGCTACATATATATTAAAAATTAATCCAATACCACGCATGCTAAGTGCGGTTATGGTTAAAATAATACCATTAATAAAAAATAATTTTGTCTTTCTCAAAATATCACCTTTTAAAATGATATTAAAGAAAAACAAAATTTATGTCCTTTTGGGGACGTTTCTGTTTGGAACATTTTAAAACAAATTCAAAGTAAATGTATTAAATTTTATTTATTACTCGGCATGCATTACAGAATAAATAAATTCTAAAACTATCAAGCAGGCACCTCTCAAAGCAAGTTTGAGATTCTCCTACTTGATAATTTAAGAATTTTTAATATTCTTTCATTTGCATTTGTAATTGCATAAAATTTAATACATTTACTTTTTTAAAATTACTTTTTTTATATAAAAATGTCCAAAAAGAAACGTCCCAAATTGTCCCAAAATCTCTTATTGTGTTTTTAAACTCATTAAAGTGACATTAACTAAGCCTTCTGTAACTGAAGATAAAATTTTTATATCATTTCCTGTATCATTTCGAAATTTAAAATCATAACTACCATACGCAACAGCAGCATCTTTGCCATCTGGTACATAAGGTACATGATTACTATGTGGATGTCTTTCAATGATTGTTAACTCTGACACTTCTAACACGGCATTATACAAAGTACTACTAACTTGACAATTACCACCACCATAACCTTTTTTCTTGTTTCCATTATGATCATAAATATCTGCTTCTAAATAGCCTTTACTACTAGTAGCAGGACCTACTGCATTACAAAAAGAAAATGTTTCACCTTTTTTTACAATGGTTCCATCTAAAGTAGAAGTGGTAATTTCCATATTTTTTGTTCTATTCGCATCATTAGAATAAATTTTTGTAGAAAAGGCAGAAAGCTGTTCTTCTACTGTTTTAGGCGTATTATCTGTATTGGTGGTGTTCTCAGAAGTGGTATTTTTTGTTTCATTAGTAGTTTCATTATTAGATGTATTTTGTTCATTAGAGGTGTTACCTTCTGCTGAAGTTTTATTGGCTTCATAATTTGTTTCTTGTTTATCTGTACTAGTATTTTGTACATAAAAATAGATACCAATTCCAATTAATGCAAGTAATCCAATAATGATAAAGATTCCTAATTTTTTGTTCATTCAAATCACCAATTTTATTGTAACCAAAACTTTAAAAATTATTGACAATTCATGAAAAAATATATATAATTATATATGTATATTAATGAAAGGGAGAAAACATATGCTTGCTAAATATTGGAAAAAAATTGGAATGGTTATTTTAATAGTAGCTTGTGTGTTTAATATAATGAATAAATTAGTGCATAAACTTTCACTAAACAGTGAAATGTTGTCATCTGCACAATATATATATGACCAACAACAAAATGAAACAAATAATAATGAAAATAACACAAATTAGGTCTTGAAAAATATAAAAAAATATGTTATGATAAGAAAAGCGTGCGTTAACGAAATCAAAGATTTTGACGCACAAATGTGAAGACTGCTACGCAGTACTTCACAGATAGAAGAAGCTTAACCTTGTTGTATACGGAAAAATTTTATATAGGGTCAAGATAAAAGCTAATTTTTCCTATACAATAAAAAACAGATAATAGTAATTCAATTCAAGAAAGAGGTGAACAATCAATGAAAGAAGGAATACATCCAAACTATAACCAAACAACAATCACATGTGCATGTGGAAATGTTATAGAAGTTGGTTCAACAAAAAAAGATATCAAAGTAGATATATGCTCTAAATGTCATCCATTCTGGACAGGAAACTTAAGACAAGAAACAGCTGGTGGTAGAGCAGATAGATTTAAGAAAAAATATGGACTTGCATAGAAATGAAAGTAGAAAAACTCTACTTTTATTTTTTTGCAATAAAAATGATTTATTTCTAAAGTAAGAGACTATAAAAACCACTTTAAAAAAAGTGGTTTTT
>CASEIX010000042.1 GCA_949288095.1 uncultured Eubacteriales bacterium | reverse complement strand
TCTTCATTTTACACAAAAATCAAAGAAAAAGCAATCCTTTTTGCTCAATTAAATCCTTTTAAATAGCATTTAACTGGTAACTAGAATTTACTTTTTCTAAATATATTTTACTTTTTCAGTTGACCTTTTTTCTTAAAAATGAAACGTTGGAAACAATCAAAAAGGGAAATTGGGGACGGACTCATTTTTCCCTTTTTGATTTAAACTTTGATAAATTTTTAATATTACAAAAAAAGGGAAAAATGAGTCCGTCCCCAATTTCCCTTTTTGTTCTTATTTTAATTGATTCATAACTTCTTCAGCAAAGTTTTCTTCTTTTTTCTCGATTCCTTCACCTTTTTCAAATCTTGCAAATTCTACAACTTCTGCATCTTTTTGTTTTAATAATTCAGATACTTTTATATTTGAATCTTTAACAAATACTTGGTCAACTAAACAAATTTCTTCAAAGAATTTTCTAATTCTTCCTTGTACAATTTTTTCTGCAATTGCTTCTGGTTTTCCTTCATTCATTGTTTGTACTTTTAAGATTTCTTTTTCTTTTTCTACTCTTTCTGCTGGAACTGCTTGTTCATTTAAGTATTCTGGTCTTGCTGCTGCAATTTGCATACATAAATCTTTTGCTAATTCTTTATCACCTTTTGTCATATTGATTAAAACAGCAATTTTTCCATCACCATGAATGTATGATTCTAATAATCCTTTTGATTCAAATCTTGCAAATCTTCTGATACTTAAGTTTTCACCAATTGTAGCAATTTTTCCTACTAATGCTTCATTAACTGTTTTTCCAGCTTCAAATATAGCTTCTTGATTTAATAACTCTTCTACATCTTTTGGATTTTTTTCAACAACTTGTTTTGCTACATTTTTTACAAATGTTTTAAATTCTTCATTTTTAGCAACAAAGTCTGTCTCTGAATTTACTTCTACGATTGCTCCTACTTTTCCATCTTCTGAGATATATGCTTCAACTAAACCTTCAGCTGCAACTCTTCCTGATTTTTTAGCTGCTTTTGCAATTCCTCTTTCTCTTAATAATTCGATTGCTTTTTCCATATCTCCATCAGTTTCTGTTAAAACTTTTTTGCAATCCATCATTCCTGCACCTGTCTTTTCTCTTAACTCTTTTACTAAGCTAGCTGTTACCATTATAAATTCCTCCTTTTTTATTTTCCTATTTAATAAAAAGAATAGAGCAGAAAAGCCCTACTCTTCTTTTTTAACAAATTTATTATTCTTCTACTTCTTTCTTTTCTTCTTCGTTTGCTACAACTTCTTCAATTGTTGTAGGTTCTTCAGTTTCTACTTCTTGTTGTTCTTCTTCTCCAGCTTCAAAGCTTTCACCTTGTTTACCTTCGATAACTGCATTTGCCATAACATCAGCAATTAATTTTACTGCTCTAATAGCATCATCATTACCTGGAATTGGGTAATCTAATTCTTCTGGATTACAGTTTGTATCAACTAATCCGATTACAGGTATATTTAATTTTTTAGCTTCTAAGATAGCAATTCTTTCTTTTTTAGGATCTACTAAGAAAATAACACCTGGTAGTTTGTCCATTTCTTTAATTCCACCTAAGTTTCTTTCTAGTTTTTCCATTTCTTTCTTTAATAGAATAACTTCTTTTTTAGGTAATACTTCAAATGTACCATCTTGTTCCATAACTTCTAAGTCTTTTAATCTTTGAATTCTTTTTTGAATTGTATCAAAGTTTGTTAGCATTCCTCCTAACCATCTTTGATCAACATAGTACATTCCACATTTTAATGCTGCTTCTTTTACACATTCTTGTGCTTGTTTTTTTGTTCCTACAAATAGAACTGTTTTTCCTTCTTCAACTTGTTCTTTTAAGAAAGCATATGCTTCATCAAGTTTTTTAGAAGTTTTTTGTAAATCGATGATGTGAATTCCGTTTCTAGCTTGGAATATATATTCTGCCATTTTAGGATCCCATCTTCTTGTTTGATGTCCAAAGTGAACACCTGCTTCAAGTAATTGTTTCATTGCAACTACTGCCATTTTTAATTCCTCCCTTTTTGTTATTTCTTCCATAAAGTTCTTTGTTTGTCAGGACCAATTTAGATTGGCACACCCTTAAAAACTCACTTTATGTGTTTAATACGCTAAATATTATACCAAGTTTTGCCAGAAAAATCAAGTATTTTTCAATAAAAAAATGCCCATTGAAAACATTTTTATCTTTGGGCATCTTTTTAATATTTTTATTTGTATTTTATATTTCTCGTGCACTTCTTTTTCTTTCTTTTTCAATAAGTCTATTGGTTTCTTGATTATATGTTTCTTCGTCTATTTCTCCTGTGTCTAATAATTGTTTCCATTCTGCAAGTTCTTTTTCTAATTTCTCGATTCTTTTTTGCTTTTTTTCACTTACATATTCATTTTGTTCGTTTTTCTTCCCATAATACCATTCTGTATTTTTAATTGTTTTTTTACTCGTTTTCGGTCTAAATTCATTTTTATAAGTATCACTATTATTCATGATTTCAGTTCCTGCTTTCATAAGCATACCGCATTGAACAAGTAAAGCACCTATTACAAGCCAAGATGGTATTATATAGGGTACGAGCATAGCTCCCAATCCCCATACATACCCTATTATTACTTTTGGTTGTTGTATCATATTGACAAATATCATTATAACAGAACCTAATGTTAGTAATGTCTGTACAAAGCTAATTACTTGCACAATTATCGGGGCAAAACCATAACTCCATTCTCCTCCATTAAGTGCAATATTTACATTTGTGACCATTTGTGAAAGAAGAAAAATAGTATATATAATTTTTATTGCACCCATTCCAAAAAGTCCATAACCAAAAATCCTATTTACTGTTTTCAAATTCATATTTTTTCCCCTTTTATAAATTATAATTTATTTATAACACAATAAAAAAAACAATACAATAGGGACCATACAAAATTAACTATTTTTAGTTTGGCAGAAATATTCAAAGTAAAATATAACAATCAACCTTCATCTATATTATCCATTAATTCTCTTGCTTCTTTCCAACTTAATACTTTTAAACATTCATATTCTTTTGATAATTTCTTTGAAATTTCTTTTGTATGATCGGTTGATTCTAAATCTGCTACAATAATATTTCTAAAATAATCTTCTCTTCCATACAAAATTTTAAATAAAATAGATCTTAAAAACCCCTCTATTACCTCTTCTTGGTTTTTGACACCAATAATTAAATAGATTCCTTTACTTTTAAATCTTGTATATGTATTAATATATATGATATTTTTGATAATTTCATATAAACCATATAAGGCTAATGTCCAAAAAATTGTATTTATTATAAATTCCATATGATTGCCTCCTATGGTTTATTATATGTTTTTTCTATTCTTTGGTGCATTTTTTATTCATCTTTCCATGTTAAATATGGATATCTATTATTTTTCCTATTATTATAAAAAATCTTTATTAAAAAAAATAATCCTTTCCGCAAATCGGAATAGGACTATCTTTATTTTATATAATTAATATTTAAATCTATTTTACATCTTTATATCTAGCATAAATTTTATAAGAAATAATTGATATGATTATCATAGTTATTATCCCTACAACTACCAATACATTTATACCAGCGCTTGGTAATTTCATAGTTGCAACTGTATTATCTCCTTTTGCTACAACCGTTACTTGGCAAGTAGCTGTATATTCTCCATCACTTGTAGTTGCTGTAATTCTTGCCGTTCCTGAAGATTTTGCCATTACTCTTCCATTAGAAACTGTAGCAACATCTTCATTATCACTTGACCATATAACTAATTTATTGGTAGCATCAGATGGTGTTATTGTTGCAGTTAGTGTATAACTACTTCCTTCTTGCAAAGTTAATGTTGTTCTATCAAGCGTTATTCCCTCTACATTTATACTTTCTGTTTTTGTTCCAGACATAGTATATGTTCCTTCGTCATAAGTAATTGTTCCATCTGAACTAACTAATTTTACCCATACGGCAAAAGCTTTGTCACCAGAAAATTGTGTTGTATCTACACTAAAACTTCCATCTTCTGTTTCTATCCAATTTTCTTCAACATATGTAGGTGTTAATTCTTTTATTTTTGCAGTTATTTCATTTGCTGTAGTATTATACTCATCTATTTTAGTATTATATTCATTTATTTTATTTTCATAATCTGTAGCAGCTGCTTCATAAGCTTTTTGTGCTTCTTCCAATTCTGTTCCTGTTGCACCACTATTTATTTTTTCTTGATATGCTTCAACTGCTTCATCATATATTGTTTTAAAATTGTCACATTCTATGGCTAATGCATCTATTTCAGATTTAATCATCTCTAATTCTGTTTTACCATGATCACTAGTTGATTCTATTTGATCATAAACATCATTTGCAATTTCTACTGCTTGATAATATAAAGTATATCCTGTTTCTGAATCATCAATACTAATTTCTCCTTGTCCATTTGTTATTATCATTGAAAAATTAATTAAAGAATCTGGATCCAATTCAACTGAATGTGCATTTACAGTTGCAAAAGAACCTACAAGCACTCCCATTATTATAAATAACATAATAATTAATTTTATTTTTTCTTTCATTCCCTTTTTTTCCTTTCTCTTAAGTTTTTTTATATTTTACATACTTAATATAGCATATTGTGTTTTTATTTGCAACAAATTTTCGAAAAAAAAAGAAGTGACCTTCATTTGGTCAATTCCTTTTCCATTATTATACTAATTGTAATATAGCAACTTCTGCTCCGTCTCCTCTTCTAGGACCTACTCTTAAAATTCTAGTATATCCTCCTACATTTTTACCTGCATATTTTGGAGCAATTTCGTTAAATAATTTTGCTGGTAAATCTATATTGTTACCTTCGCTATCTGTTACTTTATTAATTGTTCTCATCATTTTTCTTCTTGCATTTAATCTTGATGGCATATCTTTTTGTCTTTTTTCAGTTGTTTCTTCTTTAACAACTTTTAAATATTCTTTACCATTTTTGCTTTTTACTAATTCTGTTACTTTATTACCTTTAGAATCTAATTTAGCTTTTACAACTTTAACATCAACTTCTTCAAAGTTATCTTTTTCTTTGATTGCTAATGAAATAAGACTATCAGCGATTGCTTTTACTTCTTTTGCCCTTGCTAAAGTTGTTTCAACTTTTCCATACATGATTAAATCTGTTGTTAAAGTTTTTAACATTGCCATTCTGATATCTGTTGTTCTACCTAATTTTCTATTTGTAGCCAATTTTTTCACCTTCCTTTAACTATTGTCAGGGGACACATTTTTTCCTAGGGTATTCCTATTAGGACAAAATATGTCCCCTACCCGTATGAATATGCGTTGACCCTTTTTTTTATTTGTTCTATTTTTCTATTCATCTTCTTTTGCAAAATCTAATCCTAATGAATGTAATTTTGCAGTTACTTCGTCAAAAGATTTTTTTCCTAAATTTCTAACTTTCATCATGTCAGTTTCAGATTTATTTGTTAAATCTTCTACTGTAGCAATACCTGCTCTCTTCAAGCAGTTGAATGATCTTACTGATAATTCTAGCTCTTCTATTGACATTTCTAATACTTTTTCTTTCTTTGATTCTTCTTTTTCAATCATAACTTGTGTATTTTTAGCTGCTTCTGATAAATCGATAAACAATTCTAAATGTCCTGTCATTACTTTTGCTGCTAAACTTAATGCCTCATGAGCTTTTAAACTACCATCTGTCCATACTTCTATCACTAATTTATCATAATCTACCATTTGTCCTACTCTTGTATTTTCAACTTGATAGTTTACTTTTTTTACTGGTGTATAGATAGAATCTATTGGAAGTACAGATATATCTTGGTTTGGTTTTTTATTCTTTTCAGATGAATTATATCCTCTTCCTCTATCAGCAGTCATTTCAATTTTTAAATGTCCACCTTCTGAAACAGTGGCAATATGTAAATCTGGATTTAATATTTCTACTGTTCCATCAGTGATAATATCTCCTGCTAATACTTCACCTTCACCTTTATGGTCTATTCTCAATATTTTTTCTTCATTTTCTGAAAATTTTAACCTAACACTTTTTAAGTTTACTATAATTTCTGGTACATCTTCTACAACATTTGGTACAGTTGAGAATTCATGTAATACACCATCAATTTTAGCACTTGTTATTGCACATCCTGGTAGTGATGAAAGTAATATTCTTCTTAAAGAATTTCCGATTGTTACCCCATATCCTCTTTCTAATGGTTCACATACAAATTTTGCATAATTATTTGTATCATCTACCTCTAGACATTCAATATTTGGCTTTTCAAATTCTATCATTTTTACCTCCTAATATTCGAGATTACATCTCAAACTTTTAAAAAACTTCATAGGTTTCTTTAGTAAAATCATTACAGTTTCTATTAAACCTTTATAATTAACTTTTACTATTATTTTGAGTAAAGCTCTACTATTAAATGTTCTTCGATTGGAATATCAATATCTTCTCTAGACGCTAATCTTAATACTTTACCACTCATTTTCTCATTATCTTTTTCTAACCAAGCTGGAACTGGTCTCTTAGCAGATTCTTCAATATTTGCTTTGATTGTTGAATTATCTTTTTTAATTTCTCTTACTGTAATAACATCTCCTGGTTTTACTAAGTAAGATGGAATATCTACTTTTTGACCATTTACTTCAAATTGAGCATGATTAACAAATTGTCTTGCTTGTGCTCTTGATGTTCCAAATCCTAATCTATATACAACATTATCTAATCTACTTTCTAAGATTTGTAATAGGTTTTCACCTGTTACACCTTTTTTATTTGAAGCCATTTCGAAATATTTTCTAAATTGTTTTTCTCCAACTCCATAATATGCTTTTGTTTTTTGTTTTTCTCTTAATTGAGTTCCGTATTCAGAAAGTTTTGCTCTTTTTTGTCCATGTTGACCTGGTGCATAATTTCTTCTTGAAATGCTACATTTATCTGAATAACATCTATCACCTTTTAAGAACAATTTTTGTCCTTCTCTACGGCATCTA
>CASEIX010000041.1 GCA_949288095.1 uncultured Eubacteriales bacterium | reverse complement strand
ATATGTTCTTCAATATGCCAATAAAGAAAAGTAGTTTCTTAATAGTATTATTAGAAATGTCCCAAACAGAAACGTCCCCAATTGGACACTTTAATAATAATTATATCCTCCATATCCATTATTCATAAAATTATTAATTCTTCTATTAGATATGGTAACAAATTTAATAGAATAAATATCACAATAAGTGATTGTATCACTTTCTAAAGAACGTAATAAAATATAGCTTGCTCCAACATCTTCTAATATACCAATTCTATCTACTAAATTATTTGTTCCTATCAAAAATTCTACTCTCATCAATTTTCCAATTTGTTCTCGTAAAAAAGCAGGCGTATAAATTGCATTTGTTAATATTTCTGGTGAATCTTGATTAATGGTTACATTTCTGTTTTCTCTTTTGTCTTGTCTCTCATCTGCCATGTTAAACCTCCTCCTACAATAAATTACCATCTTTTTATTTTTTATATTTTCATTAACTATAATGTCATTAGATTCTCTCATACTTTTTATAAAGCTCTTATGTATTTGTATATTGACTTGTTGGACGATAAAAGCAGTGTTCTCCCAGTCTTGTATGAAAAGTTCCTGACCCATTTCTTGGGAAAGTAGTATCACAACTTGCTTTAAATGGGTTTAAATACCATAAGCATTCTCCAATTTCATTTAATCGATTTCCTGCTAATGCCCAATCTGCTATGTAATAATGTTCTTCTGTTGGATTCATATTATAAATATTTTGCGGATTATATCGATTAAACAATGTTTCTGTTGCACAATCAAATTGCCCTGGTTGAAAAATAATATTTCTAACACTACCTCCTTGTGATATTCTTGCATATTCTCCATCTGATACATTTACTCTATTTAAAATGACACTTGCTACTGCTTTCATTCCATTATCGCCTTCTCCTCCGTGCTTCACACTGAACAATTCTTGCGATTAATTCTCTATCTGAATATGCCATTTTTTATCATTCCTCCAATAACTTCAATCATAATAAAGTATATGCAATAAATCTCAATAAGTTCCTATACAATAAAAATGAATCTTTTTTATTAGATTTTTAATCTAACAATTAAGATTCATTTAAAGGATTTTATTTTACTTAATCAAAATAGAATCTAGTGTTGGTATCTTCTTCTATTTTTTTATGATTTTCTATTTTTGAATAACATTATTTACATCATTTCTTTCTGCTTCTTCAGATGATATCACATCTCCTGCACTTCCACCTATAATTTCTCCTGTTGTACTATCTACATAATATGTAAATGCTGGCAAATATCCACTTCTTTCTTGATTATATGTTATCACAACGCACCATACTTTTCTAACTCTTCCTTCTGTTTTATAAAATACCGCATCTTCTTTATATTTGTATATACCATCTTCTGTCTTCTCCATGTTTAGCATAATATTTCCATACTCTTCTTTTAATTTTTCTCTTAAATATACTTCTTCATTCATTTGTTTAATTCTAATTTCTGCTGTTATTCCTTGTATTTCTCTAGTAGTCTCAATTTGTTCATCTTTTTCTTTAGCAATTTGGATGGCCTCTTCTTTACTGATTTTTTTTTCATTATTCTCATAAGTATTTTGCTCTATGTCTAAGCAATATAAAATATTACTTGTAGGAATCCATCCAATCCTTATTCTTTCTGACGCATTATATAAATCTCCATATTTTTTATAAAATTCTACATACCAAATATAAGCCTCTTCATCTTTTCCTGCATTCCTTTTTAAGCTAACTAATTCATATTCTCCTGTGTCACCTATTGGCTTATACTTTTCTAATAATTCATATGCTACTCTTCTTGCTTCTTCTCTATTAATTCCATAATTATATGGTATACTACCTTCTCTAACTGGCATACTGACTGACTTTAACTTTCCAGTATTGGCATCTATTCTGATAGTCCCTAATTCTGATCCCATTGACCATATATTTTCTTGTGATAAACTTTCTTTATATAATCCAATTGAGCCTATACTTTCATCTGTATAGCCGATTTTCTTTAAATATGCTTTTGCAATTTCTTCTGCCTCTGTTTCTGATATACATTGTGCTTTTTCTTCTTCTGTGATTTCTTCAGAAATCTTATAAGCCTCTGGTTCTTTCCAAATTTTTTCATATACTACATTTCCAGCATAAACAAGTCCAAATGTCATTCCAATCGTTAATACAAATGTTGCCACCATTTTTAGTAAATTTCTTTTCGGCATTGTATGTTCTTCTTCTTCAAATTTAGATACAGCTATTTTCATTCTAGATATTTTCATGATTTTATCCAAATTTTCTTTACCCATAATAACTATACCCCCTTTTTTCTAATTTATTTTTTAACTTTTTTCGAATACGAAATAATCTAGATTTTACTTTTGCTTCTGTTACATTTAATTTTTTTGCAATTTCTTTTATGGATTTTGCATAATAATAGTAATATAAAAATATATCTTGATCTTCTTGTTTCATTGTATTCATTTCTTGTAAGATTACTTGATTTTTTTGTCTATCTTCTATCTCCTGCTCAATATTTTTGGTATCTTGTAATTGATTTTCATAATTTTCTATATCTATCACATTTTTAAAATTTCTTAGTTTTTTAGTATATAAATGATTAGCAATGGCAACCAAATAAGAAGACATTCCTTTTTGTACATCTAATTGTTTTTGATTCTTCCAAACGGCCAAAAATACATCTGAAACAATTTCTTCTATGTCTTCTTCTGTTAATTTAAAATTTTTATTTTTTATAATTACATATAGATAATTTGTATAATCTTCTATAACTTTTTCAATATTTAAATTATCTTTTTCTACATATTGTTTAATCAAATTTTCTTTTTTCATTTAGCTTAGAACTCCCCTTAGATATCTACATCTATATATTACCATTTTTTCCAGAAAAGTTACCTTCCTATTTTTATTTTTTGGAAAAAAATAAAAAAGGGAATTTGGAGATAAACTCCATTTCCCTTTTTTGTTTTAATTTCTATTTTCTTAATTCTGCACCTACTGTTTTTTCCAATTCAGCAATAATATTTTCCATTGCAACATTTACTTCTTCATCACTTAATGTTTTATTCTTATCTCTAAATGTTAAAGCATATGCCACACTCTTTTTATTCTCTCCTAGTTTTTCATTTCTGTAAATGTCAAATAATTTTAATCCTTCTAATAATTTCTTAGCTTTCTTTGTAATAATTTTTTCGATTTGTCCAACCTCAACACTTTCATCAACAATAATCGCAATGTCTCTTTCTACTGCTGGGAATTTTGGAACTTCTACATATTTTTTATTATTTCTTGAATATTTTTCTAGTTTACTAATATTAATTTCTGCTAAATATACTCTTTTTTCAATATCATAGTTATTTAAAACAACTGGATGTACTTCTCCTAGAGTAGCAATTACATCTCTTCCAACTGTTAGATTTGCACATCTTCCTGGATGATATGATTTATTTTCTGTTTCTCTTTCTACTTCATAATGATTAATATATGTTGCTTCTAATACATTTTCAACAATTCCTTTTAAGATATAGAAATCAACATCATCTCCATACATACCAATAGTTAAAATATTTTATTGTAAAGGTACTTCTCCTT